>CANGOK010000001.1 GCA_947455285.1 Beijerinckiaceae bacterium
CGCTTGAGGAATTGAAGAAGGAAACAACGATTGGGGAATTCGGGCATGAAAAGAATCGAGAGATTCCATGCATCGACCTCTCGGATTTCCCAATGCGTAAACTGGAGATCTCCAACCAGCTATGGGAAGCTTCCACACAGTCGGGATTTTTCCAACTGGTCAACCACGGACTCCCACAGAATGCGATCGATCAAGCATTCGCCATGACCGAACGATTCTTCGGCCTGTCTAGCGAGGTCAAGGCGAAGTATCCAATGCTCAAGGGGACAAATTCGGGCTGGGAATATATGGCGCAAGTGCGCCCGTCTACGGGCACGGCTGACCGCAAGGAATCTTATCAGATCACAGTGCCGCGAATGGCAGCCTTGTTTCCCGCGGAAGATGAAATCGCCGGCTTCAAATCCTTCATGCTGAAATTCGAAGCTATGAATTGGGCGTTGGCGATGAAAGTCCTTTCATGCTTTGCGCTAAAAATGAGCTTTGACGAAGACTTCTTCACCAAGCGGCACGACCCTGCTTCTCCTCATTATCAAAGTACGTTGCGCCTGCTTCACTATCTGCCGATGGCGGACGCAAAGCAGGAAGACTTCGAACTATGGCGCGCAGGCGCGCATACGGATTATGACTGTCTCACTCTTTTGCATCAAAAGTCTGGACAGGGCGGATTGCAGGTTTGCCCTGGTAAGGAATTCGACACGCATGAATGGACTAACGTCGAGCCGCTGCCCGGCGTCGTCACCTGCAATATCGGCGACATGCTCATGCGCTGGAGCGATGACGAACTGAAGTCCACCCTGCATCGCGTCCGCATGCCAAAAGCGGATGAGTATCAGGGAGCTCGTTACTCCATCGCGTTTTTCGCTCAGGCGGATAAGGATGCGATCATCCAGGGGCCAAAAAGGCTATATGAGCCGATCTCGGCGAATGACTACCTTCAGCAACGTATTGCGGCGAATTTCGCCAAGGCCTCATAACAATTGAAGAAAGCGGCGGGCTAAAAGCCCGCCGCGCGTGCTCGCCCAGCGGCGTTCAGTCTTCCTTAAAACCGTAAGCAGGGATGCCCTGCTCGTTTTCGTAGTATTTGAACGGGAGGAACTTGCCGCTCATGCTGATCTTCACGCGATCGCCCTTCTCATGCGGCAAACGCTCCATGTGCATGTCAAAATCAATCGCGGACATGATGCCGTCGCCGAATTCCTCCTCGATCAGCGCCTTCCAGGCTGGACCATTGATCATCACGAGCTCGTAAAAACGATAGATCAGCGGATCGGTGGGCGGCATGGGGTTGCCGCGATGCGGCACTTCATTCAGCATACGCTCCTCGACCTCATTCAATCCGAACAGGTCCGCAGCTTTCTTCGCGAGCGGCTTCACAAGCTTCATGTTGCCGAGCAACGCCCCGACGACGAGGACCGGCGACATGCCGCCGATTTCGTCGCAGATATGTTTCCAAGTCCATCCTTTCTCGCGCTTGATATCCAGGATCTTCTCGGTGAGGTCCGACCGTTTCATGCTTTTCTCCTTCTTTTCCAATCTATCTCAAGCCTCAACGTGCGAGCTCGGCATGCGGCGCATCACGAGAAAGTCGATGAGTTGCGTGGGTAGCGGATAGTGCGCAGGATAGCATTGAATTTCCCCGCGTCACCGATCCTCTGGCGGAGGACTACCCACAATCTCCACGACCATCGCGCCCGGGCCATTCCTCATCAGAACGATAAGGTCCACAAGATATATCGCCGCAGTTTTATGCAGGGGGTATGCCAACCAAGAACGGTCCTGACCGCCGCAAGTGGGCGCAGCCGAATGATTTTTTGGCGGTTCTCGTGTCAATCAATGCGCTGGCTAAAGAGGCAGGCGCCGCAGATCCAGGCAAACTCGCCCATCAATTAGGCCACTTGACGGATGGCGCACCTTTAGCCGCGATGCTAAATCGCGATGCTGGACGCACGGCTCGCGGCGGAGAAGGCGGACAAGTTGCTGTAACCTAGAACCTCACAATGATAGATTGAACACGAAAGGTCATTCCTATGCGGTTATGGATCAAATCGCCCTTGGCTGTGCTGGCTCATGGTGCTGAAGCCGGATTCGTGATCGAAAACGATCGAATCGTGGAGTTGCTGCCGATGGGCGCAACGCCAACAGCGCCGGTCGACCGCGTGTTCGACGCCTCCCGGCATGTCGTCCTGCCGGGGCTTGTGAACACGCACCACCACATGTTCCAAACGCTTACCCGCGCTCACCCCGCAGCGATCAACAAGGAGCTTTTTCCCTGGCTGCAGGCGCTGTTCCCCATCTGGTCGCGCCATGTGAAGCCTGAAAATTTCCGTCTCGCTTCGCGGCTCGCCATGACCGAACTTATGATGTCGGGCTGCACATGCGTTTCCGACCATCAATATCTCTATCCGCCGGGCCTTGACGACGCGATGGACATCCAGGCCGAGGAAGCTGCCGCTCTTGGCATGCGCATCACGCTCACGCGCGGCTCGCTCAACCTTACCGACGAGGAAGGCGGCAATGCGCCTGACGGCGGCGTACAGGACATGGATACGATCCTTGCCGACTGCGAGCGCGTGATCGGGCGCTATCATGACATGACTGAAGGTGCGATGACGCGCGTTGCGCTGGCGCCCTGCGCGCCCTTCAATGTTTCGAAGCGTCTGATGATCGAGACCGCCGCGTTGGCGGAGAAGCACGATTGCCAGCTGCATACACACTTGGCCGAAACTCGCGATGAGGTCGACTATTGTCGTGAAAAATTCCAGTGTCGGCCTGTCGATTATCTTGAGGACGTGGGCTGGATGAACAAGCGCGTGTGGGTCGCGCACGGCATCCATTTCAACGACGACGAGGTCAAACGCCTCGGCCGGGCGCGCGTGGGCGTCTGCCATTGCCCGACCTCGAACATGGTCCTCGCATCCGGACAATGCCGCACGCGCGAGCTCGAAGAGGCGGGATCGCCCGTTGGGCTCGGCGTCGATGGGTCCGCTTCCAACGACAACTCCAATCTGATGGAGGGCGTGCGTCATGCGCTCATGATCAATCGTCTGAGCTACGGCTCTGCGGGCGTGACGCATTTCGACGCCTTTCGCTGGGCCACGGAGGGTTCCGCGAAGTGCCTTGGGCGCGACGACATCGGCGCCATCGCCGTGGGCAAGCAGGCTGACCTGGCCTTCTTCACGCTCGACGAGCTGCGTTTCTCCGGCGCGGGCGACCCGCTGGCGGCGCTTGTCCTGTGCGGCGCCCATGCAGCAGACCGCGTAATGGTCAAAGGCGCCTGGCGGGTGGTGGACGGTCTGCCGATCGGCGTCGATATCGCAAGGCTGCGTCGCGAGCACGGTGAAGCGGCGAAGGCCTTTCTCGAATCGATCTGAAGTCGAGGTGCATGGCTTCGAACTTGCTTTCCGCTTCGTCGAAGCCGCACCGTCGCGGCTTCGATTCCGGAAGAGACCCGATGCCGCTCCACAAGTGGACCTTTCCAAACGTAGACGACTTCGTGCTTGCGAACGCTCGCGTGCCCGCCTGTTTGGCCGATGCGCGCGATCTCCCGCGTGGCCCGGAGGGCCTTCTGGAAGCCGATATCCTTATTCGCGCGGGACGGATCGCCGCGCTCGCCACCCCAGGAACGCTCGGCTCGACGTCGCCGGTCGTAGACTGCGGCCGGGGCATCGTGCTGCCACGTCTCGTTGATCTTCACACGCATCTCGACAAGGGCCAAATCTGGCCGCGCCGCCCCAATCCCGATGGCACTCATGACGGCGCACGCACCGGCGTCATGGCCGACCGAGAGGTGAACTGGTCGGCGCCGGATGTTCGCGCCCGCATGGATTTCGCCCTTCGCTGCGCCTTCGCCCACGGCACTGTGGCGGTGCGCACTCACATCGACTCGCTCGGCAAACAGGCCGCCATTTCCTGGCCGGTCTTCGAAGAGATGCGCGAAGCCTGGAAGGGCCGCGTTGATTTGCAGGCGGTCGCCCTTTTCCCCATCGACTACGCGCTTGATGACGAGCCCGGCTTCCGGCGCATGGTCGAGATCGTCACCCGCTGCGGCGGGGTGCTCGGCGGCATGACCTTTCTCGGCTCGTCGCCAGACGAGCGCTCACTAGCCGCGCTCGCCCGCGTGTTTGATGCAGCGGCGGCGCATGGGCTCGACCTCGACTTCCACGTTGATGAAAGCGCCTCCCTCGAGGCGCGCAGCCTGGCCGCCATCGCGAAGATGATCGTCAAGAAGCGTTTTGCGGGAAAGGTCGTCGCTGGCCACTGTTGCTCGCTCGCGCTGGCGCCAGACGATGAAATCGGCGACACGATAGCGCAAGTTGCAGATTCGGGGCTCACGGTCGTGTCACTGCCCATGTGCAACATGTATCTTATGGGCCGCGCGGCCGGACGCACGCCGCGTTGGCGCGGCGTGGCCACTGTGCATGAATTCGCCGCCGCTGGCGTGCCCGTGGCGGTCGCCAGCGACAACACACGCGATCCCTTCTACGCCTATGGAGACCTCGATCTCGTCGAAGTATACCGCGAGGCTGTACGCATTCTGCAACTCGACCACACGGGCGCTGACTGGCTTGGGCTCGTGGCCGACACGCCTGCGCGCGTGATGGGTTTGCCCGGCCGAGGGCGCATCGGCGCGGGCCTTTCGGCTGACCTCATATTGTTACGCGCTCGCACTCTGAACGAGATGAATGCGCGGCCGCAGAACGACCGCGCGGTGCTCGTCGCGGGTCGCGCCGTCGACACGACGCCGCCCGACTATCGCGAGCTCGATCCTGTCGTCGGTGCGCCCTGAGGCGCTCGCAACAGCGCATAAGCAACCGGCGTGAACGCCACAATTTTATGCATGGGCGCCGTAAGTTTCAGCGCAAAGCGGAGTCGCTCCGCGACAGAGACTGAATAGGCGGGCGCCCTTCTTCTATACAACCTGCCCTCTTCAGATTGAACGTTTTCAGGGCGATTAGTGGCGATTTTCGCCTTTGAAGCCGCGGATCGAACGCTCGTGGCACGCTCTCTGCTTTCCCTGGTTTCGTACGTGGGCGCGCCGGGGGCGCGGACGGTCCAGAACAGGAGCTTACATCATGACAGATTTCCGCCTCACCCGCCGCGGGTTCATGCACAGTGCAGGCGCATTCGGCGCAACGAGCCTGCTCGCAGGAACGAGCCGCCCGGCCCTCGCCGCGGGCGTGACCATCGGCATCGTCTATGTGGGACCGCGCGACGACTTCGGCTGGAATCAGGCTCATGCGGTGGCCATCAAGTCGTTAAAGAACGTCGCCGGAGTGAAGGCGGTCGAGGAAGAGAACGTTCCTGAGACTGACGCTTGCGCGAAGTCGATGGAGTCGATGGTCAACCTCGACGGCGCCAACATCGTGCTCGGCACGTCCTTCGGCTACTTCACGCCCTTCATGGTTGATCTGGCGAAGAAATATCCAAAGGTCGAGTTCCGCCATGCCGCCCCGTTGTGGGATGGCTCAAAGCATCCGAAGAATCTCGGCAGCTATTTCGGTTATCTCAACCAGGCCCATTATGTTGACGGCGTCGCGGCGGGTCTGTCGACGAAGTCCAACAAGCTGGGCTTCGTCGCCGCCAAGCCTATCTCATCAGTGCTCAGCAACATCAACTCGTTCCTGCTCGGGGCGCGCAAGGTCAATCCGAACGCCGTTGTGCAAGTCATCTTCACTGGCGACTGGTCGCTTCCCGTGCGCGAGGCCGAGGCGACCAATGCGCTCGTGGACGCGGGTTGCGACGTCATCACGTGCCATGTGGACGGTCCGAAGGTCGTCATCGAGACCGCCGAGAAGCGCGGCGTGAAGAGCTGCGGCCATAACGCCTCGCAGGCGCCGCTCGCGCCCAAGGGCTTCATCACAGGCGCTGAATACAAGTGGGAGACGATCTACAAAATCTACGCCGATAAGCTCGCGAAAGGCGAGCCGCTGCCCAACATGCTCGCCGGGGGCTACGACAGCGACATGGTGCAGAACACGCCCTTCGGCGCTGGCGCGAGCGAAGAGGCCCGCAAGGCCGCCACCGCCGCCATCGCCGATCTCAAGGCGAAAAAGCCGATCTATGTCGGCCCGCTGAAAGACAACAAGGGCAACCTCGTCATCGACAAGGCCTACGACAACTACGATCCCTATCTCGATCAGATGAACTACCTCCTCGAAGGCGTCATCGGTTCGATCACCTGAACGAAGAGACCGGTCGGGGGCGGCCTCGCCGCTCCCGCCTAGGGGGGAAAGAACGTGAGCGAGAGTCTGGCATCAACCGAACAGGCGATGGACAAGGAGAGCGCGGTCCGCGACTTTTTCGCCCGCTTGCGGCGCGACAGCGAGTATATCGCGATCCCCGTGCTGGCGCTGGCGATTTCGGCGGCGGTGTTCTCGCTTTTCCTGCTCGCCGTCGGCAAATCGCCGATCGAATTCTTTCAACTCGTCGAGCGCGGCGGCTTCGGCACGGCCTTCTCCATTCAGAACACGTTACAGCGCGCGGCGCCGCTCATCCTCACCGCGCTTGCTGTCGCCATTCCCGCACGTATCGGCCTCGTGATGATCGGCGGCGAAGGCGCGCTCGTGATCGGCGGCTTCACTTCCGCCGCCATCGCCATTCCGATGCTCGAGCGCGTCCCGCCCGCGCCCACGCTTATAATAATGGCGCTCGCCGGCGCCCTCGCTGGTGGGCTCTGGGTGGGGCTTGCGGGGCTTCTGCGCCATGCGCGCGGCGTCAACGAGACGATCTCCTCTCTGCTGCTCACCTATATCGGCGTGGCCGTGATGAACTTCTTCGTTGAAGGCGCGCTGCGTGATCTTACGAATCCCAACAAGCCTTCCACCAAGCCGCTCGGCGACGCCTACATGCTCGGCAAGATCCCTGGCACGGACGTGCACTGGGGCCTCGCCGTCGGCATCGTGATCGCCCTGTCGCTACATGTGCTGATGACGCGCACGACATTCGGTTTTGCGGCGCGCGTCACCGGCGGCAATCCGCGCGCAGCGCAGGCGCAGGGCCTGCCGGTGGGCAAGCTCATCGTCGCATCCGCAGCCATCGCGGGCGCCTGCGCCGGGCTGGCCGGCTTCTTCGAGGTCGCAGCCATTCAGGGCCGCGCCAACGCATCGCTTGCGGCGGGCTATGGGTTCACCGGCATCCTTGTTTCCTTCCTCGCGCGCCACAATCCGGTCGCCATCATCTTCGTCGCGATCCTCTTCGGCGGCATCGTGGCGTCTGGCGGCCTCGTGCAGCGACGCATGGATCTGCCGGACGCCACCGTTCTCGTGCTGCAGGGTCTGACATTCGTGATCCTGCTTGTGTCCGAAACACTTTATGGCCGCTTCGAATTCTTTCGGGACGCGCGGGGGAGTGAGCGCACATGAGCGACAGCCTCGTCGTCACAGTGCTTGTGGCGTTGCTTGGGGGCGCGCTGCGCGTCTCCACGCCCTTCATGTTCGTTGCGCTCGGCGAATGCCTCACTGAAAAATCCGGTCGCGTGAATCTTGGCCTCGAAGGCACGCTGGTGTTCGGCGCCATGTCAGCCTACGCCACATCATACCACACGGGATCGCCGTGGCTTGGCGTGCTGGCGGCGGGTCTGGCGGGCGCGGCGCTCGGCGCTTTGCACGGCTTCGTCTGCAAGCTGCCGCGCGTGAATGACATCGCCATAGGCATCGCGATGATGTTGTTCGGCACCGGCGTCGCCTTTTTCTTCGGCAAGGCCTATATTCAGCCGACTGCTCCGCGCCTCGGCGCCATCGCGCTCGGCGACTGGACGGGCGATCCGAAGGTCGCGACGGCTTTGCAAGTCAATCCGCTTCTGCTCATCGGCCTCGCCACTGCGCTCATTATGTGGTGGGCCTTCGCCAACACACGATGGGGTCTGGTGCTGCGCATGAGCGGCGACAGCGCGCCAGCTGCTCGCGCAATGGGTGTTTCGGTCGATCTCGTGCGTTTTCTGGCGACGCTCAGTGGCGGCTTCCTCGCAGGCGTCGGCGGCGCATTTCTCTCGCTTTACTATCCCGGTTCATGGAACCAGGGCCTGTCGTCCGGCCAAGGCCTGATGGCGGTGGCGCTTGTCATCTTCGCGCGCTGGAATCCGCTGCGCTGCGTGGCCGCCGCTATGCTGTTCGGCGCGGCAGGCGCCATAGGCCCCGCATTGCAATCGGTCGGCGTCACACAGGGCTATTACTTCTTCAACGCCGCCCCCTATATCCTGACCCTGCTCATCATGGTCGCCTCCGCAGGATCGCGGCAGGCGTCGCGTGAAGCGCCGGGCGAACTGTCCATCACCAAGTGAGGCGCGCCGTGAGCACCATCCCCGCCGATCCATATCCCTGGCCTTTTGACGGCGGCCTCGCGCCCGAGACAACCGCCTTTATCGTCATCGACATGCAGACGGATTTCTGCGGCAAGGGCGGCTATGTCGACTCCATGGGCTACGACATATCGCTCACCCGCGCGCCCATCGAGCCGATCTCGCGGGTGCTCGCGGCGATGCGTGCGAAAGGCTATCACATCATCCACACCCGAGAGGGTCATCGCCCCGACCTTTCCGATCTGCCCGCCAACAAGCGCTGGCGCTCGCAGCGCATTGGCGCCGGCATTGGCGATCCCGGCCCCTGCGGGCGCATCCTCGTGCGCGGCGAACCGGGCTGGGAGATCATCCCCGAACTCGCGCCGGCGCCCGGCGAGCCGATCCTCGACAAGCCGGGCAAGGGCTCCTTCTGCGCCACCGACCTCGAACTGATCTTGCGCACGCGTGGCGTCCGCAACATCGTGCTCGCCGGCATAACCACCGATGTCTGCGTCCACACCACGATGCGAGAGGCCAACGACCGCGGCTTCGAATGCTTGCTGCTGGAGGACTGCTGCGGCGCGACAGATCACGGCAACCATCACGCCGCGATCAAGATGGTGAAGATGCAGGGCGGCGTCTTCGGGGCCGTCGCGAGTTCGTCTGTTTTCCTCGAACATCTGCCGTAAGGGAGGCGCGATTGGACGACGCCATACTCTCTTTGACGCAGCCCAAGGTTCGAGCGCTTTCGCTCGAAACCATCGGCATGACGAAAATCTTCGGTCCACTGGTCGCGCTCGATGACGTGTCGCTGAAAATCGAGGCAGGCTCGTTCCATGCCTTGCTTGGTGAGAATGGCGCCGGCAAGTCCACCTTGGTGAAATGCATCATGGGCTTTTACCAGGCCGATGGCGGTTCCTTGCTGCTCGGCGGCGGCGAGGTGAACGTGCGCAACCCGCGCGATGCGCGCGCGATGGGGCTCGGCATGGTCTATCAGCATTTCACGCTGGCCCCCTGCCTTACGGGAGCCGAAAATCTCGTCATCAGCCGCGCCGATGCGCCCACCTTCATCAATTGGGCGAGGGAGAAGAAGCGGCTCGACGCCTTTCTCGAACGCATGCCCTTCCGCGCGCCGCTCGATGTTCCCGTGTCTTCGCTTGCGGCGGGCGAGAAGCAGAAGCTCGAAATCCTCAAGCTGCTTTACCTCGACCAGCGGCTGCTCATTCTCGACGAGCCGACCTCCGTGCTCACGCCGCAGGAAGCGGACGAAATACTTGGCCTATTGCGCGGCATGACCGAGCGCAAGGAGATCACGGTCGTGATGATCACCCACAAGTTCCGCGAAGTGACGGCGTTCGCCGACAGCCTGACTGTGCTGCGTCGCGGTCGCATGGTGGGCGCCGGCAAGGTCGCTGACATTCCTACCGAAGAAATGGCGCGCATGATGATCGGCGACACGCAGATCGCCGCACGCGCCATACGCTCGCAAAATGCGGCTGGTGAAACCGTGCTGGAGCTGGCGGCCCTCGTGGCTAAGGGTGAAGAAGACAAGGACGTGCTCGACCGCGTGAACCTCAAGATCCGTGCCGGGGAGATCGTGGGCGTCGCGGGCGTATCGGGCAACGGCCAGTCACAGCTGGTTGAGGCTTTGTCGGGCCAGCGCGAAATCGCCGACGGGCGCATCCTCGTGCGCGGCAGACCCTTTGAGCCCACGCGCGACGCCTTCTTCAAGCTTAAGATCTTCGGCCTGCCCGAGGAACCATTGAAAAACGCCGCCGTGCCTCGCATGAGCGTAGCCGAGAACATGGCCTTCCGTAGTTTTGACCGTCCGCCGAATGCGAAGTTCGGCTGGTGGCTGTCTGCCGCTCCCATGCGGGCGCGGGCGCGCGATCTCATCTCGCGCTATCGCGTCAAGACACAATCGCCTGACACGCCTATCGGTGATCTCTCGGGCGGCAATGTGCAGCGCGCTGTTCTCGCGCGCGAATTGTCGGACGAGGTCGATGTGCTCATCGTCGCCAATCCCTGTTTCGGACTCGATTTCGCCTCTGTCGCGGAAATTCGCGCGCAGATCATGGAGCAGCGCAATCGCGGCGCGGCGGTGCTCCTGATTTCTGAAGACCTCGATGAAATCCTTGAGCTCGCAGACCGCGTGGCGGTGATGTCGGAAGGCGCGATCTCCTATGTCGCGCCGGTCGGCGAGACGGACCGGGCCACCATTGGCATGCATATGGCGGGGCACGCATGACGATCGCGATTCCGGCGCAGCCCTATGCCTTCCCCTTTGCGCCCGGCCGCACGGCGCTCGTCGTCATCGACATGCAGCGCGATTTCATCGAATGCGGCGGCTTTGGCGAGTCGCTCGGCAACGATGTCACGCGCCTACAGGCCATCGTCCCCACAGTGGCGGCGCTCATCGGCTTCTTCCGCGAGAAAGGCTGGCCGATTCTCCACACGCGCGAAAGCCATCTGCCGGACCTGAGCGACTGCCCGCCCTCCAAGCGCCTGCGTGGTGGCGCGGCCATGCGCATCGGAGACAAAGGGACTATGGGGCGGTTGCTGGTGCGCGGCGAAGCAGGCGCCTCGATCATTCCCGAATGCGCACCCTTGAGCGGAGAGATGGTGATCGACAAGCCCGGCAAAGGCATGTTCCATGCAACCGGCTGCGAGAGCCTGTTACGTGAGGCAGGCGTCACGCATCTGGTTTTCGCTGGCGTCACCACTGAAGTCTGCGTGCAGGCCTCCATGCGTGAGGCCAATGACCGTGGCTTTGAATGCCTGCTCATCACAGACGCCACCGAAAGTTATTTTCCCAAATTCAAGGCCGCAGCCATCGAAATGATCGTGGCCCAAGGCGGCATCGTTGGTTGGGCGACGAGCTTCGGAGAGCTGAGGGAGGCGTTTGCATGAGCGTGGAGATGAACGACATCGAAGCTGTGGTGGAGACGACTGCCGCCGCGATGGGGCTGAACATTCCAACCGTTGGCAAGTCGGTCGTGGTTGAGCATCTCACGATCGCCTATGCGATGGCTGCGCTCGTTGTCGACATGCCGCTGGAGGATGAGGCGGAGCCCGCGCCGGTGTTCACGCCATGAGCGCCGCGCCTTGCACACTCACTGCAGCGGAGGCCGCGGCCGCTTATCGGGCCGGCATTTTCGATGCAGAGATGTCTGTTGAGTCCGCACTGTCTCGCATCGCCGCGCATGATCCAATGCTCAACGCCTTCACCTGCATCACAGCCGCGCGCGCACGCGCGTCCGCCGCTGCGCTGGATGCGGCGCGCGCGCGCGGCGAAAGGCTAGGCCCGCTCGCTGGAGCGACCTTCGCGGTGAAGAATCTCTTCGACTTCGCTGGTGAGCCGACGCTCGCAGGCTCGAAGATCAATCGCGAGCGCGCTCCGGCAAAAGTCGATGCGACGCTCGTCACGCGTCTTGAGGCGCAGGGAGCCATTCTGCTTGGCGCGCTCAACATGGGCGAATACGCCTACGATTTCACAGGCGAGAACGCCCATTATGGCGCCTCGCGCAATCCGCACGATCCCGAGCATATGACTGGCGGCTCCTCTGGTGGATCAGGCGCGGCGGCTGCGGCGGGCTTGGTCAATCTCACGCTGGGCTCCGACACCAATGGCTCCATTCGCGTGCCCTCGTCCTTTTGTGGTCTCTTCGGCCTTAAGCCGACCTATGGTCGCCTGTCGCGCGCAGGCAGTTTTCCCTTTGTGGCGAGCCTCGATCATCTTGGTCCCATGGCGCGCAGCGCGCTCGATCTCGCGCTGGCCTATGACGCCATGCAAGGCGAGGACGAGCATGATCCCGCACAGGCGCGCCGCCCCGTCGAACCAGCCTCAGCCCGGCTCGATCAGGGAATCGCTGGCCTACGCATCGCAGGGGCTGGCGGATACTTCGCTCGCGGCGCGGCGCCCGAAGCCTTCGCCGCCGTGGACGTGGTGGCGCATGCGCTGGGCGCCGGGCGCAGCGTGGAATTGCCTGAGGTTCATCGCGCCCGCGCGGCGGCTTATCTGATCACCATGGCGGAAGGGGCGGCCCTGCATCACGAACGCATTCGCACGCGTCCGCTCGATTTCGATCCTGACGTGCGCGACCGCCTCATCGCCGGCGCCATGGTTCCAGGCGCATGGGTCGTGAAGGCGCAGAAGCTGCGGCGCTGGTTCCGCGATCAGGTGGCGCAAATCTTCAGGGAGGTGGACGTCATCATCGCGCCTGCAACGCCCTGCCGCGCGCCCCGCATCGGGCAGAAGACCATTGTGCTCGACGGCGTCGAGATGGCTGTGCGGCCGAACATGGGGCTCTTCACCCAGCCGATTTCCTTCATCGGCCTGCCGGTGGTCGCGGCGCCCGTGTGGACGCCCGGCCAGCGTCTTCCCATGGCGGTGCAAATCATCGCCGCGCCATGGCGCGAGGACCTGGCGCTGCGCGTCGCACGCTGGCTGGAGCGCGAGGGCGTAGCGCAGGCGCCCGTGGCTCAACTTTGAATGAGGGGTCGCACATGAGCGTCGAGGTGAACATTCCCGAAATCGTCAATGAGGTCACGCGGGCCTTCGAGAGCTACAACGCCGCCATCGAGCGCGGGGATGGCGCAGCGCTCAACGCTTGTTTCTGGAACTCGCCGCTCACCGTGCGCTTCGGCCCGCGCGAACATCTCTTCGGCTATGAGGAGATCTCCACCTTCCGCACGGGCTCATGGAAGCCTGGCGCCCCGCGCGCGGTCGAGCGGCTCGCGGTGACCTCCTTCGGGCGCGACATGGCGCAGACGAGCGCCCTGTTCCGCGATGTCGAGGGCAAGATCACGCGGCAGACGCAGGTCTGGACGCGCAGGCCCGAAGGCTGGCGCATCGCCGCAGCGCATGTAAGCCCGTTTCCCGATTGAGCCTGTCGCTGGCTTGTCCCCTTTTGGAAAGTAACGTCATGACCCTGCCCGCCTTTCTCGATGTCGCGACCATTTCGGAGGGTTATCGCTCGGGCCGTTTGCGCGTCGAGGAAGTGGTCGAGGAAATCATCGCCCGCCGCGACGCCTGCGCCGATCCAGCGGTCTGGATCAGCCGCGTGACGGACGCCGACTTGCGCGCCCGCGCGGCCGAACTCGCTGCGAAAGGGCCCTCGCCCGCACAGCCTCTCTGGGGCGTTCCCTTTGCGGTGAAGGACAACATCGACTGCGTCGCCCTGCCGACCACGGCGGCCTGCCCGGACTTCGCCTATGCGCCGATGGCGGATTCGACGGTCGTCGCGCGGCTCAAAGCGGCAGGCGCCATCCTAGTCGGGAAAACCAATCTCGACCAGTTCGCCACAGGCCTCAACGGCACGCGGTCACCCTATGGCGCGCCGCGTTGCGTGTTCGATGCCCGCTATGTCTCGGGCGGCTCGTCCTCCGGTTCGGCGGCAGCGGTGGGGACTGGGCTCGTCTCCTTCGCGCTAGGCACGGACACAGCGGGCTCCGGGCGCATTCCGGCGGCGTTCAACAACCTCGTAGGCCTCAAGCCCACGCGCGGCCTCGTGCCCGCAACGGGCGTCGTGCCTGCCTGCCGTTCGCTCGATTGCGTAACCGTGCTGGCCGGGACGGCGGGCGATGCGGCGCTGGTTCACGCGGTCATGCGCGGCCCCGATCCCGCCGACCCTTGGTCGCGCCCCATGGCGGCGCGCGAACTGCCCGGTCTGGGGGAGGGCCTGCGCTTCGGCGTCCTCGGCCCTGCGGAGCGCGAGTTCTTCGGAGACGCCGAAGTCGCGGCCCTCTATGACGCCGCCATCGCGCGGCTGACGGCGCTAGGGGCGAGCCCGGTCGAGATCGACTATGCGCCCTTCCGCGAGGCGGCGACGCTGCTCTACGAGGGTCCGTGGGTGGCGGAGCGGCTGGCGGCAGTCGAGGACTTCCTCGCCGATAAGCCGGACGCCTTCGACCCCACCGTGCGCGGCATCATCGAGGGCGCGCGCCGCTATAGCGCGGTCGACGCCTTCCGGGGCGTCTATGCGCTTGAAGCTTTGCGAGCCCGCACGCAACAGGAATGGGCGGGCGTCGACGTGCTGCTGCTGCCGACCGCGCCGACCATCTATACGGTCGAGGCGATGCTGGCCGATCCCGTACGGCTCAACGCCAACCTCGGCCGCTACACCAATTTCGTGAACCTGCTCGATTGCTGCGCGGTCGCGATCCCGGCCGGCTTCCGGGCGGATGGATTGCCCGGCGGCGTCACGCTTGTCGCGCCAGCCTTCTGTGACGACGCGCTGGCGGCGCTGGCGGACGATCTGCACCGCGCAGCCCCGTTCGGCATGGGCCGGGACACGACTGCCGCCCTGCCTCAGGCGAGCCGCCTCGCGGCGCCGAAGTCAGACCGGTTGGAGATCGTAGTGGTCGGCGCGCATCTGAGTGGCATGCCGCTCAATAGACAACTGACGGAAGGCGGCGGCTGGCTGGCGCGCAAGACGCGCACCGCGGCCGATTACCGAATGTTCGAGCTGCCGGGCTCGGTTCCGCCCAAGCCCGGCCTATTGCGAGAGCCTGGCTTCACGGGCCCGGGACTGGAGGTCGAGGTCTGGTCCCTATCAGCCGGAGCCTTCGGCGCATTCGTGGCGGCGATCCCGGCGCCGCTCGGCGTCGGCAAAGTGAGCCTCGATGATGGAACCTCTGCGACCGGCTTTTTGTGTGAGCCCTACGCTCTCGTGGACGCGCCGGACATAACGAGTTTTGGCGGCTGGCGCGCGTATATAAGCCGCGGTTGAACGAAGGAACCTCCGGGAAAGAGGACAAGCCGTGAGCGCAATTCCAATCATCGATGTTTCTCCCTTGCTTTCCGGCTCGTCCGCCACCGCCGAGACGATAGGAAAACAGATTGGCGCCGCCGCGCGGGACGTGGGCTTCTTCTATGTCGCTGGCCACGATGTTCCGCTCGCGCTCATGAATGAGGTTTTCCGTCATGCGGCGGAATTGTTCAGCGCGCCTGCGCCAATCCGCGAGGCGGTGGCTTTCAACGGCGCCTCGAACAATCGCGGCTATATCCGGATGGGCGGAGAATCACTCGATCCAAGCCAACCGCCAGATATGAAGGAGGCGTTCAACATCGGCCTCGAATTGGCGGCCGACGATCCTGAGATCGTCACCGGCGTTCCGTTCCGCGGCGTCAATCTCTGGCCAGACCTGCCGGAGTTTCGCGACACGATGTTGGCCTATTTCAACGCCGTGTGGAGGCTCGGCCGTGATCTGCATCGCGGCATAGCCTTTGATCTGGGCATCGCTCCCGGCTTCTTTGAAGATAAACTCGACAGGCCGATGGCGACCCTGCGGCTCCTGCATTATCCACCCGCGCCCGGCCGCTTGCAGGATGGACAACTCGGCGCCGGCGAGCATACCGATTACGGCAACCTCACCCTGCTCGTGACTGACGAGATCGGCGGGCTGATGGTGCGCGATCGATCTGGAAACTGGCTTGACGCGCCGGTCTTGCCCGGCGCTTTCATCTGCAACATCGGCGATTGCCTGATGCGCTGGTCGAATGACGTCTATGTATCGACGCCGCACAAGGTGAATGCGCCCAAAAATGCGGACCGTTACTCGGTCGCCTTCTTTCTGGACCCCAATCCAGATGCGCTTGTCGCTTGCTTGCCATCCTGCACGGCGCCCGGCGAGACGCCGAAATACCCGCCGATCACAGGCGCGGACTTCATCCGTTCACGCCTGGAGCCGACCTTCGCCGCGTAATTGGCGCCTACTGGGCTTTTGTCTGGAATCAGATGACCGGAAGGCCCCCTGTCTCCACAGGGAGGTTCAGAGATTTCTTATTTAGAAAATATATACGTAATTATTTTCATTGAGTAGCGCGCCATTGAAATTTTAGCTTCTAGTGCGAAATTTTATACCTTACAAAATCATAATAAAAAAGCGCTTGAAAAGCCCCAACGTCTTCGCGCCTAACTCTTATCACTGTCACGAGCGTATCAACGATCTCTCCCTGCTCATGCCTATCGCGGCAGTTCTGAGAAAATCTTGGCTGAACGCGAGAAGATCAAGCACGCGATCATGGCAAACTGTCGCTTTCAACAGCAACTGAAATCCCCTTAGATCTAACCCGGATGAGGCAGAGCTGCCATTCGGAAATGCTCAGATTGTCTCAAATTATCAGACAACTGACATTTAATTTTTAGCTTAATAGCCTGCCGGCGGCGTAAGGCGTTCACCGTGTCGGCGGCGCGCCTGTGTTTTTCCAACGTTGGATGCGTTTGCCTTCATAGACCTCAGTCGTAAATACGTTTCCTTTGGAGTCGATGGCGATGTTGTGGACGCCAAAGAACTGTCCGGCTTGGCGGCCGAAACGACCGTAGCGACCAACCACCTCGCCATCCTCCCGGCGCACGATGCGCATTTCGTTGTTTCCGCCATCGACCATGACAAGATGTGATTGGTCCTTGTCAGGCCACAGATAGAGATCCCAAACCGAGCCGGAGAGGGTTTCAGGACGGTAAAAATACTCTTTTACAAAGGAGCCATCCTTGCGGAAGACCTGCAAGCGATCATTCGTGCGGTCGCAGACATAAACCAATCCGTCTCGCGCAATCTTCACGCAATGCACCGGGTTGTTGAATGTCTGTGGTACGGGGCCTGTGGGGTCGTACTCATGACCGCCTGGATCGCTTGAGGCCGGGTTCAATTCCGGTTGGGGAATTTTGCCATAAGCGCCCCAGTGTCGCTTGTAGGCGAATGTGTCCGCATCGAAAACAATGATGCGATGGTTCCCGTATCCATCCGCCACATAGAGCTCTTTGGCGCTTTCATCGACCCAGAAGTCGGCGGGTTGGCCGAGTTGTCCCGTGTCCTGATCGCCCTTGCGCGGGCCCGCTGCGCCAAGCTGTTTGATGAATTTTCCGTCGCGCGTGAATTTTAGAAGAAAGCCGTCATCCTTGTGATTGCCGCCAAGCAGCACCGTGTCGCCAACGATGCGCACACCATGCTCCTGCTTGGGCCATTGATAACCAGCGCCTTCGCCGCCCCAGGCCTGGACGACATTGCCGTCGGCGTCGAACTCAATCACCGGTGGCGCAGAAACGCAGCAGGATGCGCGCGGCGGCTTTTGCGCAGCGGCGGCTTCGAGGCGTGACAGGCTGCGCGGCCGCTGGATGATCCAGACGTGATCCTTTTCATCGACTGCGACGCCAGCCACCTGCCCCAGGGTCCAATTATTCGGCAGGGGTTTGGGCCAATAGGGATCGATCTCGAACTTCGGCGGTTCAGCGGCGCCAGACAGGGCAGGCCAGATGAAAAGAGTTAGGCCAAAAATTCCATTCAAGAGCTGTCGCGTCATTATAATCTGCTCCCTGATTTTGTTCGATCTAATTTTGCGCCAAAGTCATGTGTTGAGCATCGTCTTCACATAATCGGGCGTGAAGGGAATCTTGCGCAGTCGTACGCCAGTCGCGTCGAAGACCGCGTTGCCCATGGCTGCAGGCACGAGGCCGAGCGCCATCTCCGCCGCGCCTGAAGGCGCCGCTTCCGGCCGTTCGATGAGATGAATGTCAATGCGCGGCGGCGCATGTCGCATGTGAAGGACGGGATAGGAATTCCAGTCGATGCTTGTCACCATGTTACGATCCCATGCGAGTTCTTCGACCGTCGTGCGGCTTGTTCCGTAGATCAGTTGCCGTTCGATGACATGGCGCAGGGTTTCCGGGTTGATGATGAGTCCGACGTCATGCGCGCAGACGAGGCGTGTCGGCTCCACGACGCCGCTCCGGCGGTTGACCCGGACTTCCGCGACCAGCGCGATGAAAGTATCGAAATGGCGCCGGTAGGCGATGCCACGTCCCTCAACGACGTCGCTCGCTGAATCGATGTCTTTGCGCGGTGACGCACGCTTGCGCCAACCAGCCTTTTCGGCGGCGATCCGCACGGCGTCCTTATCGCGCGGGTGAGTGAGATAGCGCAGGCGGAAATCAACCGGGTCCATATCGACGGCGACTGCGATCTCATCCATGAAACATTCGCTGCCGAAAAGAATGGGCGGCCCATAGGGATCGCGCAGGTGTGTCGAGCGCAGGGGCGAGGCGCGATCCATGAGCGGGGAGATCGTCTCCCAGCCGACCCGATTATTGGCGAATGTGTAAGATGCGAAGGGAATGTTGAACGTATTCTTCGGCTCGAGCTTCGCGCCAAGCAGTTGCCCTGCCAGTGTCCCCGAGGCGCGGCCTTCATTGGTCGCGACATTCTCTCGCGAAAAACCACGAGAGATGAGTTCGTAGGCGATGACCTCGCCTTTTTCGTCGATGCCTGCCTTGCAGAAATTCACGGAAGCTGTGCCCTTCGGATCCCAACCCAGGCTTTCCTCGCGCATCCATTGCACGCGCACGGGCGCGCCGAGAGCCTTCGAGAGCACTGCCGCGTCCGCCGTTGCGTCGCCCTGATCATTGCGGCCGTAAGATCCGGTCCCGAACATCCAGACAACATGAACGCTCTCGCGCGGGATATTCAACAGATCAGCGACGCCATCCGCCGCGTAATGAGGCTTCTGGGTAGACGTATAGATAGTCGCTCCATTAGCGCGCACATCGACCACTGCGCAGCCCGGCCCCATGCTCGCATGAGAATGGGTCGGATATTCGTATTCCCCCGAAATGACGCGGGCGGCTTTGACGAGTCCCTCCTCGACCTTGCCGTTTTCCTTTTCGATGGTTCGCTGCGTAACCATGGCCTTGCGAATATGCGCATGGATTTCGCGGTGCGTGGGAAATGCCGGGTTTGATTGCGACCATTCTACTTTAACGGCGCGAAGGGCGCGTACGGCGTCCCATTCCTTCGGCGCAACGACGGCGAGAAAATTCTTGATATGGACGGTTTTCGCGCCGGGAATATGACGGATCGACGTTTCATCGACGCTTGTCGGAACGGCGCCGGCAACGGGCGGGCGCACCATGCGGGCATGCAGCATTCCCGGAAGCCGGACATCTCCGGGAAATTTCTGTTCGCCGAAAACTTTGCTTGTCAGATCTGCGCGTCGAGGCGATTGGCCGATGACCCTGTAGTCTTTGTAACTCTTCAATGGGGCATCCGTTGCGATGTCATGCGGGTTGCCCCATTGGCCGTTCCAGCGGACCTTCGCCTGAAAAGGTCTGCCTCGGACGATTTTTGTGTAAGCGATGCGCCGCGCCGGATTGGCGCGCAGGTAAATCACTCCGTCTTTCACATCCAGATCAGTGGGCTTGGCGCCGAATTTTCGCGCAGCCTCCTCAACGAGCATCTGGCGGGCGAGAGCAGCTGCTTTCATGAGGGACGTGCCGCGACGCGAGACGCCCTGCGCTCCGCTCGCGCCGCCCATGTTCAGCGTGCGGCGCGTGTCGCCCATGATCATGCGGATCGACGAGAGCGGAACGTCAAGCTCTTCGGCGACCATCTGGGCGATTGAGGTTTCAAGCCCCTGACCGCCATCGATGGCGCCATAGAACACATCAACCTTGCCGGTTTTATCGATGGCGAGATAGGCGTCGAGACTGTCAGCGAGCAAGTCTGGATTATTGGGCGACTTTGGAGAGGTCTTCGCGGCCTGAGCCCATGCGTCGGGCGTTGCATGGCCAATCATGAAGACGCCGCTCGTGGAGAGGAAGGCGCGGCGGGAGAGTTCTAGTTCTCTCATGTTGGCGCTCCTCAAGCCTGTTTCGATGCGCGAAGCACCGCGCGAACAGCTGCGTTATGTGTGCCGCAGCGACAAATGAGATCGCCGAAAGCGGCGCGCGCTTCCTCTTCTGTCGGCTTGGGATTGCGCGCGAGAAGCGCAGCGCCCTCCATCAGCCAGCCATTGATGCAGTAGCCGCATTGATTGACCTGCTCCTCGATCCATGCGGTCTGCAAGGGATGAGGTTTTTTGCGGTCTCCCAATCCATGTAGCGTTGTAATCCTGCCCTTGCCGACGGCGCTTACGGGCAGGGAGCAAGAACGGGTCGGAACCCCATCAATATGCACCGTGCATGCGCCGCATTGTCCAAGGCCGCAGCCAAAGCGCGGATTGTCGAGGCCCAGATCGTCTCGCAGAGCATAGAGAAGGGGCATGTCGGGATCATCGATCAAAATCGTATGGCGATGTCCGTTCACATTGAACGTCATTTTTTGCGACATGCGATTTCCCCCCAAGGCCCCATTCGTTCTTTTGTTTCGATCATCGCAGCAAAGGACGCGACTTGTCGATATTGATCTTTTGTCTAATACGAACTTTCCGACGGCGCCGCTCACATGATGCCTGCGCCACGCGCGATGTAGACGAACCGCACCATATCGATCCGGTCGATCAGCGCGCCACAGCCATAAATTCGGCGCGCTCCGGCCGCGCCGCCGTCAGGGAGCAAGAATTTTTAATAGGATTATTTTCATTCGAAAGAATCAAATTTATTAACATCCCTGAATTCAGCGTTCGCTATTTCAACCACTGCGGCTATAGTGCGAGCAACGCCGAGGACACATCGGCATACAGAGGGGGGATCGCGCCATGTCCGCATCGACAGAGCATCTTCAAACTGCAGCCAATCGACGCCGATTTCTGCAATGGCTAGCGGGATCTTCAGCAGTCGCTCTTGCGGGCTCTGGAAGGCTTGCCGAGGCCCTCGAAGCGCCAAACCGATTGCCCGACCCGATGACATGGGCGCCACGTGACCTCGACTATATGATCGCTTCGCCGAAAGATGCGATCAACGTTTTTGACTTTGAACCAGTCATGAAGCGCAACGTGCCGCCAGCGCATTTCGGCTACATGGCGTCGGGAATTGACGACGAAGTCACGCTCCGGGCCAATCGCGAAGGGTTCCTGAAATTCCAGCTCAGACCGCGCCGTCTTGTGGATGTCAGCAAGGTGGACATGAGCATTGAGCTTTTCGGTCAGAAATATAATTCCCCAATCATGATCGCCCCTACTGGGGGGCACCGCGCATACCATCCTGATGGTGAAATCGCGACGGCTCAGGGCGCGAAGACCGGCAATCATGGGATGATTCTTTCAACGCAAACGTCGACTGTCGTAGAAGACGTGATCAAGGTGCGCGGCGCGCCTGTATGGATGCAGCTATACGCAACCAATAAATTTGACGTGGCCCGGCAAGTCGTCGAGCGCGCCGAAAATGCTGGCTGCGTGGCCGTCGCCGTCACGGTTGACCGAAGTGGGGGGCGAAATCAGGAAACGATGGCCCGGTTGCGGCGCATAGATCCGCGAACTTGCTCCGACTGCCACGCGCCCAATCGGTTGGGCGGCCCGATGTATGACGGCATCGACATGTCCGGCCTATCGAATCTGCAATCCTCGGCGATGAGTTGGGACTATCTCAAACGTATTCGCGATGCGACGAAGATGAAATGCGTGATCAAGGGCATCCTTACTGCGGAGGATGCGAAGGTCGCCGCCGATAATGGTTATGACGCCATCATCGTATCAAATCATGGCGGACGGTCGGACGAGGCGGGCCGCTCAACCATCGACACCTTGCCAGAGGTGATTGAGGCTGTCGGCGGGCGCTGCCCGGTTCTTGTAGATAGCGGCTTCCGTCGCGGCACCGACATCGTCAAGGCTTTGGCCATGGGCGCCACCGGCATAGCAATTGGCCGCCCCTATTTGTGGGGACTTGGCGCATTCGGGCAAGAGGGCGTCGAGCGCGTTCTGGAATTATTGCGCGTCGAACTCTACGCAGCCATGCAACAAGTCGGCGCCCCCTCCATCAAAGCTCTCACGCCGGCGATGGTGAAGCGCGCCTGACGGTGAGATTGACCCGAAACCAGGCGCGGCTTCAGTCGCCAAAGATGGAGGAAACACAGATGCTGACCGTTTCAAGATCTCTGGCGCTCAGCGCGTCCGTGGCCGCACTATTCATCGCAACCACAACCTGCGCCCAGCAATCGCCTTTCTCTGGCTCTGTTTCGGCGCCAGGCGAGCCCGCGATGGAGGGCGTGGTCGTAAGCGCCAAAAAAGAAGGGAGCATCGTAACGGTTTCTGTCGTTTCAGACGACAAGGGCCATTTCGCATTTCCTTCAGGACGATTGGAGCCTGGAAAATATACGATTTCCATTCGAGCCATTGGCTATGAACTAGATGGCGCCCGTTCGCTGGACATTGGAGCGTCTGGCGCGACGCAAGAAATCAAGTTGAGAAAAACGCGCAATCTTGCTGCTCAACTCACGAATTCGGAGTGGATGCAGAGCGTTCCCGGCCCCGACGACATGCGCGCCGCTCTACTCGACTGTCAGACCTGCCACACATTGGAGCGTGTCTTCCGTTCAACATATGATTCCGATGGTTTCACGCAGGTGCTGACCAGAATGGCGAACTACGCCTCAGAGAGTTTCTGGATGAAGCCCCAAACGCGACCTGTGAACCGCGCGAGCAATCCAGAGCAATTCCGCAAGATGGCGGACTATATCGCGAGCTTTAACCTGAGCGCGCAGGAGACCTGGAGCTATCCGATAAAGACCCTGCCACGCATCACAGGGCGCGGAACGAGGGTCATCGTCACAGAATATGATCTACCTCGCCGCACCATTCAGCCCCATGACGTCGTGATCGATAAAGATGGCGTCGCCTGGTATTCAGATTTCGGCGATCAAATGATCGGTAAATTTGATCCGAAGTCGCTCCAGCATACGGAAATTCGCATCCCCCTTGCAGTGCCAGGGCGGCCAACCGGCTCGCTTGATCTCGAGTTGACCCGGGACGGGAAGTTTCTCGTAGGCATGATGAATCAAGGCGCCATCGGTCAGTATGACCCCAAGGCAAATGAATGGAAAATCTGGGAGATGCCGCCGGAGTTCAACAAGGATAACATCCAGTTGAATCAGGTGACGATCAATCATCACATCGATGGAAAAATCTGGACCAACACAAATGATGGAACCGGCAATGTCTATCGCCTTGATGTCAACACCGGAAAATATGAGCTGTTCCAACCCTTGAAGATGCTGCCTGGTGGACCGGCCGCCAATGCAATCTATCAGATCTCGCCCGATAGCCAGAATAATGGCTGGCTCGCGGAGTTCCGAAACAACTATATCGGCCGCATTGATGCGAAGACCGGCGAGACCAAATTTTACCCCGTGCCCACGGAGAAATCTCGCAATCGGCGTGGACGAATGGATGAACAGGACCGTTTCTGGTTTGCTGAATACCGCGGAAATAAAGTAGCCATGTTCGACACCAGATCCCTTGAGATCAAGGAGTGGCCAATGGCTTCACCATGGTCAGCCCCCTATGATCTTGTGGCCGACAAGAGCGGCGACATCTGGAGCGCCGGCATGGCCACAGACCGCGTGACGCGGGTGGTTCAAAGAACTGGCGAGACCATCGAGTATCAGTTGCCTAAGCCGACAAATGTGCGCCGCGTGGTTGTAGACGACGCAGGCGGCAAACCTGTTTTCTGGACCGGATCAAATCACGGAGCCTCGATTGTGAAAGTCGAGCCACTGGATTGATTTGCGCCAACGCCGAATAAAAAGAGGAAGATAGAAATGCGCATGTAGACATTCTTGTTATCTTGCCGATTTGCGTTCTCGGTTACGCAGCGCCAGGCTCAGTTGCAGGCCGGAATAGCCGCCTCAGGATTTTGAAGCACCATTGTGCTCAATATACGTGCTGGAAAATGGGAGACCAAACGTGGGGCATTGGGGAGAATAATTTGCTGTTTCTATGGCGCCAGAGGTGATTTTAAGCGCGAGCCCACCTTCCAAATCCATTCGATCATAATTTGCGCGATCTTCAGTAGACTATACCAAAAAACCCTTGTTCAATTTCGACAGTGCGGCCCCCACCACAGAGAACACGCCTTGCCAATTCCAGCACCCATCTAGAAACCACCGTTCACGATCACGCGCGCAAGTCATGTGATGCTGCGCGTTAAAGATCTGTCCGCAAGTCGCGCTTGGGCTCATCGTGCGCGTCCAGACAGACGAAGACCTCGACCTTGCTTTTAAAGTGATGCCACCCCAAACAGCATAGCTCATGCTGCATCACTGGGGATAAGTTTGCATACCTGCTCGCGCCGCTTCAAATTTATCCGGCTCCCCCGTAAAGCTCGTAAATCCTAAGCGTCATTATGGCTTCTGAAACTGGCCTGTCGCCCTACTGCGCCAAAGTCACCCCCTTGATCTTGCTCCCATCTTGCAAAGGACGGTTTGCATTGTCTTTCAATGTCGCGCTCATTCTGGGTTATTTTGCTTTTTTGGTGAGCGCATTCGCTCTTCATAGTCGGCCAGTGGTTCATCCCTGGCTTTTTTTGTTGCGCAGCTTTTTCCCGAAATGGCAGTTCTTTCATTCTTTGGTCCTTAATCCGCGTTTATATTTCCGTCATCAAACCGGGGATGAGTGGTCGGACTGGCGCATGTTCATGCCGAGAGCGACACGCAAGCTCGCGCATTTGCTCCACAACCCGCAGGTCAATCTGGCGTTGACCGAACAGACCCTAGTGGAGCTCCTGGCCAATGATTTGGCCTCTTGTGAGGATGACGCGGCGGCTCTTCGTCTTGTTTCATATCAGATGGTGGATCGGCTCGTGCGCCTTAAGGTAGGCGCTGTGTCCGGCCTTACCGCCTATCAGTTCAGGATCTGTCTTGAGCGCCCCGGCGCGCACATTGATCCGGAGGCGGATATGATTTTACTATCTCCCGCCTTGCCTGCAACGGAATGGGAGCGCTGAATGCCTGCGTTTCTAGATCTTGCAGCCCGCTGTGTTGAAGTGCTGTGCGGCTCCAGCCTAATCATACAGACGGTCGAATTCCTGCGCCTGCGTGAACCGTTGAGCCCGCGTGGTGTATGGACATACGCGGTTGGGCGAGGCGATCTTGCGCATGCTTCAAGAGCCACACAGCGCCTATTCGAAGTTATATCACGCGACAAAGTATGGCTGGCTCATCTGCTATTCAGACTTTTCGCTTCCATGGCTTTGGTGATTTACGGCGCATCCCTGCCGCTTATTGCGTTCCTGTTTGTTGGCTCAGTCGTGATTCTGATCAGGTGGCGCGGCGCCTTTAATGGCGGCAGCGATTTCATGACCATGGTGGTTCTCACCGGGCTTCTTATTGCGACGACGTTCAGTTGGTTCGGCGATCAAGAGTTCGGATGGCGGGCGGGCCTGATCTATATCGCCATTCATTCCGCCTCCTCTTATTTCATTTCAGGCGGCGTGAAGCTGCTGAACAATGACTGGCGATCTGGCCGGGCTTTGCCTTTATTTCTTGATGGCGCCGTTTATGGGCCTCTGGCCGCCACCAGCATCTATTGGCGAAAGCCGGTCGCGATCGTCTGCTCATGGAGCTTCATACTTTGGGAATGTTTGGCGCCGATTATTTTTCTGGATGTGACCATTGCGCTTTTCTATTGCGCGGTGGCGGCCATTTTTCATGTTCTCGTCTTCTGGCATTTTGGCCTTAATCGCTTTGTGTTCGCCTGGCTCAGCACCTTTCCCGCTCTCATTTATGTGGCGGATCAGCTGAACTGATCGGATTTGCAAGACCCGTCCGACCTATCATCCGCAAGGCGATTCGACGGCAAGCTTTCATCACAGGATAGGCCAACTTTGAGACAGCGGCCTGGGACAGTGTCCATCGATGTATTTTGCCGAGAAACGCACTGTTCGTTGATAGACGCGCAAGCATCGTCGCCGCTTCCGCCCCGTAATAGACAGCTTCGTCAATGACGACGATCATGCCTTCATCGAGATCATAGCCGCGTTCCCAATATTCTTTTGTTTTTTGTGGTTCAGCGCGTGCATCTACGATTTCAATCGCGCCGAAGGTCTTAACCAGGCGCAGGCGACGAATGTAATTATCACACAGGGGACATTCGCCGTCATAGATGATCGTGATCATAGCGAGTGATTTTCGCAGGAACGAGTTGGTAGGCCCCTAGGATCAGTCGCTAGGACGGAGGAGCTGCGCTCTTACAGCGCAACTCCTCGCATCAATTCAGGCGCTCACCACTCGGCGGAAACGACGCCTTCGGACACGAAGCTCGCAACCTTGTTGCGTTGGCTTGGGATCTCTCGGGCCTTCAGATCATCCGGCAGGGCCGCGACGTCGCCGCGACGGCCGAGGGCTACGCAGACGTCGATGTTGTAATCATCCGAGACCGACAACCCTCCACGAGCGGCTTCTTCGTTAAAGCCGCCGATGGCATGGGTCGCCCAGCCGGCGATAGTCGCCTGCAAGGAAAGGTGGGCCCAAGCCGCGCCAGCATCGAACGAATGATTGCGCGCCGGCGCCCCCTGAAGCGTGCGCTTCGAAAGCAGCACGATCAGCACCGAGGCGTCCTTGGCCCAACGCTGGTTGCGTTCGCTAATGAAGCCGAGAAGCTTGTCGAACGAGGGCGTTCCACGGTGAGCGTAAACGATCCGCCAGGGCTGGGAATTGTTCGACGACGGCGCCCAGCGAACGGCCTCGAACAAGGAACCGAGCAAATCATCAAAAATGCGTTCGCCGGTGAAGGCGCGCGGGGACCAACGGTCTAGAAAGACATCAGCGACCGGATGATCCGAAGCGCGCGGCGGGTTATGGACAGTCATCGTTTCTTCCTTTCAGGTTATAATTGAAGAGCTTCATCATCTCTTGGGAGCCATGGCTACTTAAACGGCAAGCCAAGCGCCCTTATCCAGCGGCATTGTTACAAACACCTGCTCGCCCGGTTTGTACAGCGCCGTGCTGCTTTGGAACGGCGCATCTACGCTCAGCGAAACATCACCCATCGTGAGACCGTAGCGCACGTTGGCGCCGAGAAATTCAATGTGGCTTACAACGGCAGGCAGTGAACCCGCCGGCGGCGCGTGATCGACCTTCAGGAAATGTGGCCGAATGACAAGGCGCGCATTGGTGGGGGGATGGCTCTCCTCCGGCAAGGCGACCTGCAGCCCCTCGCCCATGACAAAGCTTCGTCCCTCGATCTTTCCTGCGATGACATTGGCGGCGCCGAGGAAATTCGCCACGAACAGGTTGGCGGGCTTTTCATAAAGTTCAACTGGCGTGCCGATTTGCTGGATCACTCCATCATTCATAATCGCGATGCGGTCGCAGATGGCGTTTGCTTCTTCCTGATCATGGGTCACGAAGATCGTGGTGAGATTCAGACGTTGCTGCAAGTCGCGCAATTCACGGCGCACCTGGATGCGCATTTTGGCGTCAAGGTTGGACAGGGGCTCATCAAGCAACAGGACCTTCGGTTCAACAACGATGGTGCGCGCGACCGCCACACGTTGCTGCTGTCCTCCAGAGAGCTGCGAGGGCTTCCGATCAGCCAGATGTCCAAGACCCACAAGATCGAGCGCGGCCTGAACGCGCCGCACCACTTCAGCTTTCGGAACCTTTCTTTCTTCAAGCCCAAAGGCGACATTCTGCGCCACGCTCATATGTGGCCACAGGGCGTAGGATTGAAACACCATGCCGACGTCACGCTTCCACGGCGGAAGATTGGACACATCTTCGCCTCCCACGAGCACATCGCCGCGATCAGCCCTGTTGAAGCCCGCAATCAGCCGCAACAAAGTTGTCTTGCCACATCCTGATGGCCCGAGAAATGCGAAGAACTCGCCGGGTTTTATGCGGAGGCTGACGTCTTTGAGAACATGATTGACGCCATATGAAAGATCGACATTGCGAATGTCGACGTCAACCGCCGCGCGGGTCCGCGCAAGATCCATAGTCTGCATCATGGTTGCGTCCTGCCAGCGCTCATTGGATAGCCCCTTTGGCGCTTTGCGTTCTCTCTATGACGAGATGGGAAAGATAGGTGCAGGCCGCTACAAGCAGAACCGCTATGACGCCCAGCGCTGCGCCGGGCCCGCGCCCAGCTGCTGACTGCATGAAAACGTAAAGACCGTAAACAAGAGGGGCATCGTCGCTCGATTGCACCAGCATTAAGGTCGCTGAAAGCTCCACCGCCGCAGTCGCAAAGCTCGTGATGAACCCGGCAAGAATGCCGCCCACCATCAATGGCAAAAGGATCTTACGAGCGGATCGCAATTTTGTGGCGCCGAGACTTTCGGCAGCCTCCTCCAGAGATACGGAAATCTGCTGAAGCGAAGCGTAGCAGGCGCGCAGCGCATAGGCGAGACGGCGCACCGCAAGAGCGAGGACGATCATGATCCACATGGTCGCCAACGGACGCCCCCCTGGCAGTTGCACATCATAAAAGGCGCGCAAAAAGCCGATGCCAAGGACGACGCCCGGAATGGCGAGCGCGGCGCTCGCGGCCCAATCCAGCCATGTCCGGCCGATCAACTTTGTTCGCAACACGAGATAGGCGATGGCGCCGCCGATGATGATGTCGATTAGGCCCGCCAGCGAGGAGTAGATCAACGTGTTCTTGATGTAATCAAAGCTCTCGCTGAAAACGCGGGTGTAGTGTGCTGTGGTGTAAGCATCCGGCAGCGGACTAAAGGACCAGACCGTGGCGAAGGAGAGCAGCAGCAGACTTATATGGGGCGCCAGCACAAGCAGCAGGATCAATAGAACGACGCCATAAGCGATCCATTTTTCATGCGGCTTCATGCTACGCTTGGCGAGCCCGCCGCCACCACGCTGTTCGGTATTGTAATCCTTGCCTGCTACCGCTCGCGCCCACAGCCACATGCATAGAACAGCTATCAGGACCAGAACCACGGAGATCACATAGCCCATTGGGTCGGTTATGCCGACTGATGTCACACGCAAATAGGCCTGTGGCGCCAGCATGTCCTTGACCCCTAGCAACAGGGGTGTCGCCAAATCATCCATCACCTTCACGAAAACAAGCGAAGCGCCTGCGACATAGCCGGGCATGGCCAGGGGCAAGACGATGCGTCGAAAGAGCCGAAAGCCTGAGCTTCCAAGGTTCTGCGCAGCCTCCTCCATGCTGCGGTCGATATTGCGCATGGCGGTGGAGAGATTGACGAGAATGAAGGGGAAATAATGGATGGACTGGACGAAAATCACTCCGTTCAATCCCTCCATGAAGGGAATTTTGAAATCGAAATAATCATCAAGAAGGAGATTGATCGAACCGTTGCGTCCAAACAGCAGCAACATCGCGACCGCCCCGACGAAGGGCGGCATGATCAATGGCAGAAACGCCAGCGTCTGGATGAGGACCGAACCGCGGAAATCAAAGCGCGTGGTGATATAGGCCAGCGGCAGGGCGATCATCGAAGCCACGACCACTGTCATGGTCGAAGCGTAGATTGAATTCCAGAATGACCGGATGAAGAGATCCGTTCGTGCGAAGTCCACGAAATTGATCAGCGTAAACGCGCCCGTGCCCTTCTCCGTGAAAGCGACATAGACGACGGTCGCGACCGGCGCCGCCAGAAAGACGACGAAGAACGCAGCTATCGCCAACGCAAGGCCAATTTGCCCCGGTGTGGCGGAGGCCCTGCGTCCACGCGGGCGTTTGTGGCTCAAGACCGCCTGCGTCATCGATTAGCGCGCGAGCTTGACGGCCTGTTCAGCCTTGGTGCGCGCCTGTTCAAATTTGCCCTTGGCGAAGGCCGCCCATTGCTGTTCCAACTCCGCCTGCCGCGCGCCCTTTTCCTTGGCGCCGGTGAATGCGCTCGTGATCTCGGGCGCACGCGCCTGTGGCTCGGTGATGGGCATCGCAGCCACGAGGTCGCGGGCTTCTTTCACCAGCGCACGCGCCTCTGCGTTGTCTTTCTTGGCGAGCGCGGCTTCCGCATCGTGGATCGCTTTGGTCGCGCCCTTCAATCCCTCGAGCTGAAAGGTGATCATCTGATCAAATAGCGCATCGACCACGTCCGTACGCTTCTCGGAGATCTCAACGTCGAATTTCACCCGCGCGCCAAGCGAAGGATCCTTGAAGGGGTTCGGGTAGTCGGCAGGCGCCTGCGCATAGGTCGCCGGGAGGACCGGCAGACGCCTGATGCCCGGCTCCAGCAGAACCGTCTGTCCAGCCGGCGATAGAAGGAAATCAAGAAAGGCCTCCCCCGCCGCCTTGTTGGGCGCATTGGCGATCAGGCCCACATTTGCAGGCACGATGGTCGTCACCGTCGGGTAGACAAACTTCACCGGAAATCCCGAAGCCTGCGCAGAAAATGCGAAGAAATCGATCACGACGCCAAAGCCGACCTGACCCGAATTCACTGCCTCCGGCACGCCAAAGGAGCGATCCGTGACTTGCCGGAAGTTGCCCGAGACTTCCTTGATGGTGCGCCAGCCCTTATCCCAACCCTCGCCCTGAAGGATCGTCTCAATGGTGAGATGAGTCGTGCCAGAGCGAGATGGCGCGGCCATCAACGTATGATCGAAGTAGACGGGGCGAGCGAGATCGCTCCAGTCCTTGGGCTCAGGCAATTTATTGGCGCGCGCGTAGCGATCATTCCACATGATGCCGTAACCCGAAGCGGCGAAGCCGAAATAGAACCCTTGGGGATCATTAATAGGGAACGAGCCGATCTTCTCGGGAATGCCGACGGTCTTGACCTGATATTTCTGCAATAGCCCCTTGACCTTCAGCGCCTCAAAAGCGTCGGGGGCGGAGGCCCAGAATATGTCTACCTGATTATTCGAGCGGGTCTCTTCGAGATATTTCACGCCCGCATTGGTGTTGCGGTTTTGCACATCAAGGGTGGCGCCCGGATAGGCCTTTTCAAAAGCCTTCTTGAAAGGGTCGGTCACATCCTTGGCGAAGGATGTCACAACCGTCACCTTGCCGGTTTGGGCGCAGGCAGCACCAATCCCGAGCAACCCCACCGCCGCTGCGACAGCAAAAACCGAAAGCCGGGACATGACACGTTCCTTCTGATCGACGACGCCTGCGTCCAAATCTTGCTTCGGAACCTACAAGATCGCGAAGCCCGGTTCAAACATTGGCACATCAAGACACGGGACAGTACCAGGGCTTTAGTTCAGCCCCAGCGCCGTTCAGTCGCCGGCGATGTCGCGGGCGCGCGCAATGACCTCCGGTGATGAACCGTAGATATCAGCGATGCGTTTGGCGACGGTTGGGCCGTCATCGGCGCCGATCAGCAATCGCTGCCTTTCAGCATCCGCCAGAAATTCCGAATCCTTCATCGTTGCGTCGAAAGCCGCGCGCAAGGCCGCGACTCTGTCCGATGGGACGGATTTAGACACGAGGAAGGGGCGGCCGATCTCTGCGCCCGACACCAGAAGCCGGAATGTCTGCTTTTTTGCTTCATTGTCCAGAAAGTCCGACGCCCACGGAATGTCTGGCGGCATGTCGGCAGGGACTGTCTTCGAAAAGCGAACGTGCATGTCGATTTTCTTCTCGCGCAGCCATTCCAATGGCAGGCTGGTCCAGGAGCCGCAATCGCCATCAAGTTCGCCGCTTTCAATGGCGATCTTTTTGTCAGCGGAGCCTGGATAGCCCTGCACGGTCTTCAACTTCACCCCGAACAACATCAGCAGCATTCGGTCATCCAGATAGGCTGACGTTCCAACTCCGGTATTGCCGAACACGACATTATCGCGCCCGAGAAAGGACTTCCAATCGCTCATGCCACGGGCGTGCCAGGTGAAGCAGACGCGGACATCTTCGCTGATATTGCCAATCCAGGAAAAATTTCGAAAATCGATCGGCGTCTTATGGGGAGCGGTTAGCGAGCCCAAAATAAGCCCGGGATTGAATGTTACGATCGCCGTACCATCCGTGGGCGCGCCAGAATCCAGATATTGAAGGGACTTCAGACTGGCGGCGCCCGGCATATTCTGCACGACGACGTTGGGAACGCCGGGAATATGTTTGCTGATATGTCGCGCCAGCAGGCGGCCATATTGATCGTATCCGCCACCTGAGGAGAACCCGACGATGATGCGGACCGATTTACCGCGATAGAAAGTCTCTACATCCTGCGCCACAGCCAGATTGGACAAGCTGGCGAAGAAAACCGAAATCATCAAGAGCGTGCGCATTCCGGGTAACATCCCCTCCCCGTTCATTCTTTTTCTGCCCATCCTGCAACAGGAGAACAATTTTAGGGCAGTCTAACCTCTTGTGACGGCAAAACAAGGGATCTGGAGTGGGGTGAATGCCGGGGCACACCACATAAAATTTTCGCGACGCCTCAATTTCCGCAAAGTTCTCATTAACGAATGGAGCTTTAGTCTAGCCAGACGAGTAACGTGTAAAGGGTGCGTTGATCATGGATAGATCCTCAACAGCGTCTTCACCCCTTCCCAGTCCGATGGAGCGTCTGCAGGCGTCGCTTCAGCGGTCCATCGAACGAAGCGGCCCGAATAGCCTCTACAGTCGTGTGCTGAAGGCTGAAATTACACGCTACGAAGCCAAGCTTCAGAGCAAACCGCCGGTGCGTCAGGCGCCATGGACGGCCAGCTCCCTCGGCCAATAAGCCCGAGCGCAGAGCTTACTTGAGATTTACGACCATTCTGCGCTTGCGTTGAAGCGCTAGTGCACCCGCATTTTATGGCCAGCGTGCGTCCTGCTGCGACCACGCCATCTACTTCTATTGCTCGCACGCCACTTGCATTCGCCCCCGCCAGGAACAGGGTTGCCAGACCGGCGCTTTCGGTATCTGATCGCCTGTAACCAATCATAAAATGGAGGGAGCCCTTGAGTATTCGGCATATGCTTATGGCGGCGGCCCTCATGATCTTCGCGCCAATGGCGAACGCAAAAGCCGACGAAACGGCGGACTTCTATCGTGCGAACCGCATGACCATGTTCATTGGCTCATCAACCGGCGACGGCACTGACCTCTATGGACGGCTCGTCATCAAATACATGAGCAAAAAGCTCCCCGGCGCCCCACAATTTGTGACAACGAACCTTCCCGGCGCAAATGGACTCGTCGCCGCCAACCAACTCTACAATCTCGCGCCAAAAGACGGCTCCACCATTGGCACCTTCAGCCGGTATGCCGCCTTTGAAGCCCTATGGAACAATCCATCGGCGCGCTTCAAACCCGAACGCTTCAATTGGATTGGCAATGTCAATATCGATGTGAGCGTTTGCATAACCTGGCATTCAGCCGAGGTGAAATCGCTCGCTGAATTCATGAGCCGCGACCTCAAGATCGGCGTCACCAATGAATCTCACGTCAACATCCTGAACAATCTGTTCGGCGCGAAGCTCAGCGCCATCAAAGGCTATCCCGGCGGCAACGAAGTCAATCTGGCGCTGGAACGTGGCGAAGTTGATGGCCGATGCAACATTTCATGGTCCGCTCTCGTGTCCACAAACCGAAACTGGCTGCGAGATAAGAAAATAGACATCCTCATGCAATTCTCGCATCGCAAGCTGGGCGATTTGCCCAATGTCGCGCTGGTGACTGAGCTCGCCACGACAGACCTTCAGAAGCAAATTCTAAATCTCGTTCTAACAAGCCAGATGATGGCTCGCGTGATCGTGGCACCGCCGGATGTTCCGGCTACTCGCATTGCAGCCTTGCGCAAGGCTTTTGATGAAACCATGCAGGACGAAGATTTCCTTCAGGAAGCAGCCCGACTTGGTGCTCCAATAGACCCCGTTAGCGGCGCGGAAATCCAACAAGTCATAACCGATATGTTTCGCACGCCTCCCGAGGTCGTGAGGGAATTTCAGTCCATGGTGGGCGGCAGACTATGAGCTCAGGAGAAAAACCGGTGCTTGAAACAATCCAGATCGTCGTTGATGGAAGCCCGATGGATATGCTCGTTGCGACGCCGCCGGGAGACGGCCCTCGCCCCGGGATCCTCCTGTCACATTATCAGCATGGACTGGGACCTTTCACGCGGCGAAATGCCGAACGCTTGGCCGCTGAAGGCTATGTGGTCGTGGCGCCAGACCATTACCACCACACGCCCAATGAGCCCGATCTCAAGCTCCGTAAACAAGGGCTCATCGATACGCGACTGATCGCGGACATGATCGCGGCTACCAATTATCTGAGACGCCACCCCAGAACAGTCCCTGAGCGCACCGCAATCATGGGACATTGCATGGGCGGCCGGCAGACCTTGCTTGGGGCGGCGACGATCCCGGACTTTCGCTGCGCGATTGATTGCTACGGCGGCGGCGTGCTGCGTGCGCAGGGTCCGGGACCGACCGTCTTTGAACGATTGGCGGGGATCAAATGCCCGGTGGCAGGGTTCTTTGGAATCAATGACGCCAATCCGCCGCCCGAAGATGTCCGCAAAGTGGAAGCAGAACTAAAACGGCTCGGGATCGAAACGGATTTTCACATATACGAAGGCACGGGCCATGCGTTCATGGACCCGGACCAAACGCGATATGTCGAGACCTCAGCACTCGACGCCTGGACCCGGATTCTGGCCTTCCTCAACCGCCATTTATCCGCGCCTTCGTGAGGCCAGAAAGCCTCAGGGCAGATAGACGCCGCCATTCACATGGATCGTCTGACCGGTGATGTATCGCCCGCGCGGTCCAGCAAGGTGACGCACCATCGCTGCGACTTCCTCCGGCAGACCGCGACGGCCCAGCAGGGTCGCGTGATGCTTGTGGTGGTCGGGCCGGTCAGCGGAACGTCCCTGACGCTGCGTATCGATAAGGCCCGGCGAGATAAGGTTGACAGTGAGGCCGATAGGCGCGAACTCATGCGCCAACGCTTTGGTGAAGCCATCCAGCCCCGCCTTGGCCGCGACAACATGGGCGCGCTTGGCGGCGCCCGTATAAGCAGTCAATCCGCCCATGTTGATGATGGCGCCCGCATCGCTCTTGCGAAGCAGAGGCAGAAGCGCCTGCGTGGTCAAAAAGGCGCCGTCGAGGTTGACGGCCATCACCTCACGCCACTGGTCAAGCGTGATGTCTTCAAAGTTATGTTCCGCCCGCAAAGCGGCGTTGTTCACGAGAATGTCGAGACGGCCCAAGAGCGTTTCGACGGAAGCCGCCAGAGCGCGCACGGACGCCTGATCCGTAATATCCGCGAGGATGACTTCGGCGCGCCCACCGTTGGCGCGGATGAGCGCCGCAGTCTCATCAAGCCCCGCCTTGTCTGCACGGGCGACGAGCGCGACGCTCGCCCCTCCCGCCGCCAGATCACAGGCGATGGCGCGTCCGATATTACGGGCCGCGCCGGTGACGACCGCTACGCGGTTGGCAAGCTCTGTCATGGGACTCTTCTTTCTCAGATGCGCAACTGACGAAGGGACGTGGAATCCTTCGTCTCAAAGAGATGCGAGACAAGGACACGCGCCGCTTCGGCCTCGCCATTCGACCAGCCGCCATAAATCGCGTTGTCGATGAACTTGGTCTCGAGTTCCTGCAGGCTCATGGGCGCCTGCGGACCGCCGCGCATATAGCCCTGCTTGATCTCACGAACCTCACCGTTGCTCAGCGTAGCCTTGAGGGCTCCGATGAACTGGTCGGGATAGGGGTCATTGGGGTCGATGACATAGCTGATCTTTGCCGCGAGCGCGCGCGCTGCGGGATCCTTGATATGCGCCTCGTCGAACTGGCTGAGGCCCGCCTTGCCATCAAGGAAGCCGATGGCCATGCAGAAGGGCGTCGAGAACTTCGCCGCATAGGGCGTCTGGGGATTGTGCTTCACCGCCAGCGGCTCCCAGAGGCGATGCACCGTGCCCTCGCCCACAGGGCAACTGATGGAGACGATATCCTGCGCCTTCACGCCCTGCTGCGCCAGTTGAATGGCGCAATCGATGAAGGGCTGCGTCATGGTTCCGCAGGCATAGGGCTTGAAGATGATGTCGTCGATGACCCAGCGAGCTCCCAGATCATCAAGCAGGAAGTTATATGCGGGTTTGCGCGAGGGCGCGAAGGCGTGGAAGAAGCCGTGGGAGCCTTCAAAAACTGTACGCGGCCCAAGGAAGCCGCCGCGCGCCATCAGCGCAGCGCGCATGCCAGATTGCGCAGCCCAGCCCGCATGCATGCGCTTCGTCCAGGTGCCTTCAGCGAGATATTCGATGATGCCGGAAGCCATGCTGCCGGCGATGCCGAGCGCGGACACCGTCTGCTGCTTGTTGAGGTTCAGCGCGACGGAAACAGCGCCGGCCGCAGCCATGGCGCCGATGACGGCCGTGGGGTGAAAACCCGCCTTGTGGATCGCCTTGGGGGTCACAAGGCTCAGGCGGCAGAGAAGCTCCGAACCATAAGCGGTGGCGAGCAAAAGGCGTTCACCCGAAATTTGCTCCATCTCGCCGATGGCCATGGCCGCCGGGATGATGACGGCGCCCGAATGGACAGGCCCGCCTTCGAACGTGTCGTCATAATCTTCGCCATGGGCGGCGGTTCCGTTGATCAGCGCAGCGCTGAAGGGATCAAAACCGCGCGCATGGCCGATCGCGGTCGCATCGCCCGGGCCTGCGGCGGCGAGCGTGGCGAGGACATAGTCTTCCTTGCGCGCCGCGATGCACAGGCCCGTCACATCGAGAGCGATGCGACGGCACATGTCGATGGTCTGGGGCTGAAGCTTGCTGACGTCTGCGCCAACGAGCCAATCAGCAAGGGTTTCAGCGATGGGCGTATTGAGAACTTCGGTCATGCGGTTAACCCGGTCTGCTTCGCCTTTTCGGCGTCGCGATAGTGACGAATGATGGAATAGGCGAGGAAGACGACTGCGAGCCCCAGAAGGCCTGCGCAAATTGGCTCCTCAATGAAGGTCATGTAGTCCCCATCGGACAGCACCAGCGCCCGCCGATAATTCGACTCCACCATGAAGCCGAGCACGACGCCCAGAATCATGGGCAGCATGGGCATGGCGAGGATCTTGAAGACGTATCCAATCACGCCAAAGCCAATGGCGATGCCAACGTGGAACAGGCTGCCATGGATCGCATAGACGCCAGAAAGCACGAGGGCGAGGATGAACGACATCAGATAGTGCTTGGGCCTATTCACCAGCCAGATGCAGGGACGCAGGATGAGATAGCCAAGCACGAACAGGGCGAGCAGAGAGATCACCTTGCCTGCATAAAAGCCTGACATGATGTCGGCATGTTTGGTGAAGAGAAGCGGTCCGGGCGTCATCCCGTGAATGAGAAAGCCGCCGAGCAACACCGCCGCTGAATTCGATCCGGGAATGCCAAGACCCAACATGGGAATGAGCGCGGTCGCCGACACGGCGCCGTTGGAAGCCTCTGGGGCAGCGATGCCTTCGGGAGCGCCCTTGCCAAATTCCTCGGGGGTCTTCGACCAGCGCCGCGCTTCATTATAGGAAATGAACGCGGAAATTGCGCCGCCGCCGCCGGGCGTCAGGCCTTCGATGAAACCGATGATGCAACCAATGACCTGCGACAGACGCAAGCGGGCGCGCATCAACGGTCCCGGTATCTTCAGCCGCGCCTCATTGCTGTTGGTGCGCACCCATGGGGGCGTGCTGGTTTGCTCCAGCAAATTGGTGATCGCGTATACGCCGATCATAACGAGGATCGGCGGAATGCCCGAAAGAAGATCAGGATGGTCCAGCGTGAATCGATTGACGCCCGTCACAGGGTCCGTACCCACAGTGGCGATCATCAAACCGATGACGCCGGCCATGAGGCCCTTGATCAGTGAGCCCTCTGAACAGGAGGCGATGACGCTGAGGCCAAGAATGCCGAGGCCCACATAGGATTGCGGCTGGAACGCCAGCGCAACCTGCGCGAGGGGCTGCGTCAGCGTCAGCAGCATCAGTACGCCGAACACCGCGCCGACAAGGGTCGAATAAAGCGAGATTCCAAGCGCCTCGCCCGCCTTTCCCTGCTCCTTCATGGCGTAGCCGTCCAGAACCGTGGCGGCGGCCGAATTGGTGCCCGGCGTGCGGATAAGGATGGCGGGAATGGAGCCGCCATATTCGGCGCCTAGATAGGTGCTCGCCAGCAGCACGACCGCTGATGCTGGATCAGCGCCATAGGTGAAAGGCAGCAGAAGCGCCATGGCGATGGAAGGCGAAACACCCGGCATGGCGCCGCCGACGATGCCCCAGGCCGTGCCGGCGAAAGCCGCCACGATGATCATGGGCGTCCGGGCCACCGCCTGGAACATGTCTAGGAGCTCGTTCATGCGCGCATCCTCTCGATCAGTTCAGGCCATATGCCCTCGGGCTGCGCGATATGAAGAAGGTAGACAAAAACATACCAGAACGCCGCTGCGCCAAGCACCGAGGTCAGCGCCAAGGGCCAGGAAAGGCGGCCTCCCTGATAAAGCGCGGCAGTGGCAATCACCGCCGCGATCATCAGGGGATAACCGACAAAAGGAACCGCCGCCACATAAACCGCTGCGATCACGATAATGCCAAGGGCCCGCTTCGCCGCATAGACTTCGCTCACCTCGCCAGCGCTTGTGGCCACGGCTTTCTGAAACAGAGTGCGCACCGCAAGAACGAGCGAAAAGCCACCAAGCAGCCAAGCGTAAATCCGCGGCAAACCATCTGGGCCAACGTCGTCGGCCAGTTGCCCGGCGGCTATGTTGGAGGCGGCGAGATAATAGGCGATGGCGAGCGCGAGCCCCATCAGCCCCGTTACGAGATCGCGGTTCACTTTATGACGCTCGCTGCTTTCAGGAACGCCTCGGTGTCGCGTGCAAATTCTGCAATGAACGGACCATAGTCCTTATGCGGGATGAAAGCCGGCTGCAGGCCGTTTTCCGTATAGATCTTCTTATAGGTCGGATCAGCCAGCACCTTCTGAACGCCAGCCTCCCAAGCCGCGATAACCTCAGGCGATGTCCCCTTCGGCGCCGCGAGACCACGGAATTTACGAACGGACACATCGACGCCCTGTTCGCGCGCCGTAGGCACGTCAGGCATCTGTTCGATGCGGTTGTCGCCCATGATGGCGAGCACGCGCAGCTTGCCAGCTTCCAGTTGCGGCTTGATCTCGCCGAGTTCGCCGATGCCAATATCAAGTGTGCGATTGAGCACATTGATCTGCATGTCGCCGCCGCCCTCGAAAGTCACCACAGCCGCGCGCACGCCCGTCGCCGTCTTCATGCGCTCAAGCACCTGACGCTCAAGCGAGGCAGGATTTGCGGCGCCCCACTTGCCGCGATTGGCCTTGGCGTGATCGATCACGTCCTTGAGGGTCTGGAATTTGCTGTCGGCCGCCGTGTAGACCACTTCAGGATCATAGAAGACGTTCACGAGAGGCTCGAGATCGCGAAAGGTCGCATCGGTCTTGCTCATGAGCGATGTGTAGATGAAGGTGGGCGTCGTCGCATAGAACATGCCGCCATCAGGCTTGGCCTTGGCGAGTACGGCCATGGCTTTTGCGCCCGAGCCACCCGAAATATTTTCAACGGCGAAATTCACGCCCATGACGCGCGTGAGATGGGGAACCATTTCGCGCAGGAACACATCGCTGCCGCCGCCCGGGCTCGAATGGGTCGCCAATAGCACTGTTTCTTTGGGATATTTCGGCGCCGTCTGCGCATGCGCCACGTGAGCGAGAGTCAAACAGAAAAGCGCCCCCAGAACAGGGCGAAAGAACTTCTGAACGCGCATCGTGTTCCCCCGGATTGCCCACAAACGAGCCCACGATGCTCTTAGCTGAACCATTCTGTCGCTTCAACTTCCTTCTACTGCAGCGCCTATTTGGCGATATTGATCGCCTCAAGCTCCTCCTTTGTCGCGGGAAGAGGCTTTGAACCCGATTCAAAACCGTTGAACTTGAGCACATATGCAACGATGTCGCGCACGGTCTGATCAGGCAGCTCGCCTGCTTCCTTTGGCGGCATGGTTTCCTTGATCGCGGCGAAGCGATCTCCTACGGATTTACCGACCCAACCAAGCTCGAACGGTTCGCCGGTGAGGCTTGGAGGATCGCCCTTCGAGACGAGATTGCGCCCATGACAACTTGCGCATTTTGAGTTGTAGAGCGCTTCGCCCCGATCGGCCTCAGCGCTTGTGTAAACCGGCTCCGCGATGCCCGGTTGCGACAATAAAATCATAGCTAGAAAAGCCAATTTCGACCGCATCAAACCTCTCCCTTATCCCTGCCAGCGTTCATAGGGGTCTTTCGGCGGCAGGGCCGAAGCCTTGATTGTGAGGTCAATATCATCATTCACTAAAATGGTCTGTTCCGGAATGTTGAAGCCAGCCTTCCAGACAAACACCCGCTGTTCACCACTGGAAACGGCGACCATCGCCTGACCTTCAGAATTGGTGCTGACGCGATGAACGCCAAGGCGCACATGCGCAGCTTCGACCCCCGAGCCGGTCACATCGTCCACAACGGCGATGCGCACGACATGAGCGGGCGTCTCCGTAACCAAAACGCTGAATTCGGCATGACCTGCGATATGCGGCAAACCATTCATGTCGCCCGGCGCGAATTGCACATTGAATTGGTTCAAGCCCACCTGAACAGGCGCCCCGAAGGCGCCCTCGCCCCACCATAGCCCTTCGGCATCGTGATGCGCATGTTGCAGAACAGGCTCCGCCACAAGGCTTCCATCAGAATCGCTGACGCACAGTCGCTGGCCTTGCAAGGCGCAACCAGCTGAACATTTTCCGCCAACCTTGAAACGGACCACCTCGCCTGCCTGCACGGGAGACGGCGCATCCCAGACGACAAGGCTACAACGATGTCCCTGGGTTTCAGCCGTAAGGTCACAATAGGCGGGCGATAGCGTAAAGCCGTCGATCTCTTGCGCCGGCAGACAAATGCGCCATTGGAACGAACCGATGGCGTGCGGAGCGACGAGAGACAGGGCCGCCTGATCGCGCCGCTCAATCGGGCCATTGCGCGGATCATAATCAGGAGACTGAGGGTCGAAGCGGATCAATGAGCCAAGGGCGGCTTCGTGCTGCTGCTTATCTCCCTCCATCACCACGACCCGCGCCTTGGCAAGATCGCATGGAGCATCACATTGGATTGCGACCATAAGCGTGAAACCGCCGCCAGCGTCGAGCGCTGAAGGCGGCTTCACCAACTCCATCACAACCGGATAGGCCTCATTCGTCACGATGAACGCGCCGCTTCCATGCCTGCGACGCGCCCTGTGACGATGCAGCGACCTAGCCCATGGCTCTTGATGCCTCCCTGCGACTCGCCAGCGCAGAACAGGCCCGGAATCAGCTGGCCCTGCATATCCACCACCTGGCAGTTCTTGTTGGTGCGCAGCCCCGTATAGGAATCGTGCAGGCAGGGTGTCGCCCAAGCCGCAAAGAACGGCGGTTTTTCGATCTTGTGAGGCGGGCTCGGACGCTTGAAGTCGAGATCCTTGCCCGAGACGACGAAGCTGTTGAAACGCTCAACCGTCTTGCGCAGCGCATCGCCTGGCATCGGACGCCATTGATAAATATTGCGCGTGAGTTGCGCCGCCAGTTCTTCCAGCGTCGCGCCGCTGAAGAAATACCCGCCGCCGCGATCGACATGCGGATAGGTCGTTTGCCACTTTTCGCGTTCGACCGCCGCTGAGTCAAAGATCGCCCAAACGGGGCCGCCGCCATTCAGCTTCTTCGGGTCGCCCGTGGGCTGCAGCGCATGGGCGAAATAGCCATCGTGGGACTCATCGGTCTCATCCCAGAAGCGCAGGCCGTTTTCCTTGACGAGGATGAGATCCTGCCAATCTGAGACGTCGAGACCGAGCGCGCGATGGCGGAAGAAAACCGAGCTTTCAGGCCCAATCTTGCCGCGCACATAATTATCGCGAACAGCAAGACGACCCTTATCGATGGCCTGGCCAGTGCCGAAATCCGTCTCATTGCCGACAGACCACAGAGCGGCGCCGATCTGCATGGCGGAGATTTCACCAGCGGCGTTGGCGGGAGCAGTCGCTTGGCCGTGGTGCTGATATTCTTCCGTCAGACGCGGGTCGAACATACGACGGAAGTGAATGTTATGACCGTGGCCGCCGTTGCACAGCACCACCGCCTTGCGCGCACGCAGATTCAGGAAACGGTGTTGCGGCTGGAACCAGCGATCCACCTGCTCGATCGTCACGCCCAGAACGCGGCCGGCGAAAGGCTGTTCGCGATGGACCTGACGCAGGGTGAATGAGAGCAGGAATTCAACGCCCTTGTCGCGCGCGCTCAATTCAAGCGGACGCACGATGCCTGATCCATTCCGTCCCTGATCGATCGCGAGATTATCAGTCCGGACCGGCCATTCATGAGGGCGCATCCCAGGGGTTGAGGTGATGCCCGGCTTGCCTTCCTTGGCGACATTCGTGCCGTGACGGTCGAAATTGACGCCATTGGCTTCAAGGAAATCGAAAGTCGCGACATTCTCATCAGCGAAGCGCCGCACGAGGTCAGCGTCAGCAAACCGATGCTTCAGCGGATCCGTCCAACGTTTGAAAATATCGTCAGCCGTCTCCTTGCTGCCAGCCGCCTTCTGCAAACGGTTGCCGCCACCAATACGAATATCGCCGCCGCTCATGACGGCGATGCCGCCGGTTTCAAAATGATGATCGACGCAGATGACTGAGGCTCCTTCATCGCGCGCGGCGATGGCGGCCGGTAGCCCCGACGCGCCTGCGCCGATGACGATCACATCAACCTCGCGATCCCACACGATCGCTTTGGATTCAGTTGCCTGCGCAGGACCAGAGGCGACGGCGCCCGCGGCGGTGACAGCGCCTGCGCTCAGGAAGCGGCGACGACTGAGAATAGCGTCTTGAGCGGCCTTTGAGCCCTGTGCCTGGTCTGACATGTTTCCCCCCAATGTGATCGCCGCTATCTGCAGCGTTGCGGAGAAATTTGCCCCAGCTGAGGCCCAATCTCAAGCGGTCGTTCGCGCAGGAGGCGGCGAATTTCCCCGATCCGAACGCATCAGGATCAACAGCAATTGCGCTTAAATATCGGATGCAGCGGATTCAGCGCCCCCCTAAATAGCTGTTGCGCATCAAATCGCAGCAGGCCATCTTTGCTGGCAGATACCAAAAAGGGTCCGACGGGAGAAAAGGCGCGAAGTGACGAAGACCGCCCACGGGCCAGCGCCGCTCAGAACTCAGATCCCCATCTATGCGACCGGGCTTTTCTCCAACAGCCTAGCTGATGTTGCTTCGGTGGTGCTGCCCCTGTGGCTCGCCAACGACGGCGTCACTGCAGCAGGCATTGGAATGGTGCTCGGCGCCCGGCATGTGTTGCCGTTCCTCCTAGCCATTCACGGCGGCGCTTTGATGGACCGGGTGGGCGCGCGGCAATTGATGACGGCGAGCTCCCTCATGAGCGCCTTCATGCTGATCCTGTTTCCAGCCGTGGCCTGGATTCCCGCCATCATCGTTTTGCAGATGCTAAATGGCTATGGTTCCTCCATGAGCTGGATTGGCGCGCAGGCCTATTTCGGCCGAGTGCTGGCCCATAGCCAAACTTATGCGGGCCGTTTCGCCTTTTCGCTCCGCATCGGCAGCTTCATCGGCCCACCCCTGGCGGGCGTCGCCTGGGACATGGTCGGAACCTGGGGGGCTTTCATTGTTCTCGCCCTCTGGGCGGCAGGCACGGCGGGGGCCACGTTCTTCATTCCTCATTCCGCCGATACGCCATCGACCGAGCGACGTAAGCTCGAATGGAGCGATCTGGCGCCGCGTGCCGCGGATTACCGCGACGCCTTCAACCTCGCTTGTGAACCAGCCATGAAGATCGTGCTCATCATCACGATCATGCGCATCGCAGCAAGTTCAATCCAGGACACATTCTATCCCGTTTGGCTCGCCTCAATCGGCCTTCCCGCGACGCAAATCGGAATTTTGATCACGGTTTCGTCGGCTCTGGCCGCCATGGGTTCGCTCTGGGTCGCGCAAGTCACACGGCTGATGAATCCCCTGTGGGTGCTGATCTGGACGACAATGGGATCAATCATTTTCGTTTCGATCACGCCGGCGCTCAGCTCTGTCTTCTTGCTGATGTGCGCAGCAGCCCTGCGAGGAATCTGCATGGGGCTGTCCCAACCGCTGATGCTCTCCATCCTCGCCGACGCTTCGGGCCCCGGCTTTCTGGCGCGCGGCGCCGCCTTGCGCACGACAGCCAACCGGGTCGCAGCCTCGGTCACGCCCATGTCCATGGGTGCGGCGGCGAGCGTCGCCGGTCTCGCCGCAAGCTTCCATATTATCGGCGGCGTCCTACTGGCGAGCCTTGGACTGGCGGCTTTTTATGTCAAGACGCATCCGGCGGTTTCGGCGAAAACGCGGGACTAAGACTGCGAGAGCGCGCTCGCCAAGATCAGGCAAGCCGACGAATGTTCAATCTTAATTTCTAATATTTAACAGGCATTTAGAATCTTTACCTTTCCCCAAAAGAAGATGGCACGACATATGCTCTGTCCAACGCATAGCCTCGCAAACCGTATCGACTTGCGCGTTGGAGAATTGGATTATGAATCGAGCCCTGCTGGTCGGCCTCCTGCTTCTGTCGAGCGCGGCAGCGACGGCGAGCGCCGATGAACTTTATCAAAGGCGCAGGCAGGCTCCGGCTTTCACCCCCGCCTATGATTGGACCGGCGTTTATTTCGGCGTTCACATGGGTGTGGCGCAGCAGCCCTCGACCATAAATTCTTTCGTCCAAAAGACCACCGATTCATACGACGCCGGCAGCCCCTATGGATCGTTGAGCATGAACTCACGTGGGGTGCTTGGCGGCGCTCAGCTCGGCTACAATCATCAGATCGGCAATGCGGTCATCGGCTTTGAGGCTGATGGATCCTTGGGTGGCGTGAAGGGTTCCAAAACCACGCTTGCTCCGGGCGCGCAGCAGATTGAAGCGAAATATTCCAGCGAAGACACCTCACTCGTTTCGCTTCGTGGCCGATTGGGCATTGCGAGCGATAACCTCTTGATTTATGGCACATTTGGTGGGGCTGCCCGGACAAATTCCACCCGGCGGACGCAATATGCGACGACCTCTCCGGAATTTGCTGCGGGCACTCAGGCTGAAGCGGCGGATTTTTCGACAACCCCTGTCTTCGTCGAAGAATCCAAGAAATCACAAACCGGCCTCGCAATGGGCGCTGGCGTTGAATATGCTTCAAGCGCAGGCTGGTCAGTCTTCGCCTCCTACATACTGACCCGATGGAACAACAACCTGAACAAGACGCCTCGCGCGCTTGATTCCGTCTTCAGTTACGGAACCGGCTCAGTCGCAAATGGCCGTGACAATCAAATCAACGCCACAACCCAAACCTTTCGACTTGGGTTGAATTACAAAATCTAGGAGTAAAACCGGTCCAAATTGCATTGTGCGGCATGAATCAGCGGGGCGTAAATCGTCTCGCCGCGCGCCACCCCCCTGCGCTGAGGACCGAGACTGCGTCATTCCCCGCCAACGCATGAACTTCATTCGATAAAATTCTGAAAAGTAATGGAAATTTCCAGATCCGTCACTGGCACGTCTTTTGCTGATTGCGGAGTGCTGAGGATCAGGAACGTTTCAAATGGTCGCTATTTCATCGGTCACCAACTCGTCGACGACGACCATCAGCCCGTCGCCCACGACCACCTCGACCGCGAGCACGGCCAAGCCGGCAGCAGCCAGCGTTTCGGTCTCCATTTCCGCAGCGGGGCAATCAATCTCCGCGATCGCCTCCATGAACACCGCCGTCCTGGCGTCTCTGTCTCCTTCCAGGATTGCAGCTCTCACCACCACTCAGATCGCCGCCCTATCGGTCAAACAAATGCCGGCGCTTACGACCGATCAGATCGGCGCCATGTCGACAGCGCAGATCAACGCGTTGAGCTCCAAGCAACTCGCAGCTCTGACAGCCTCACAAGTCGCAACCCTCGACGCCGATCAAGCGGCCGCGATAGCTCCCACCGCGATCGCCGGGCTCACGACGGCTGACGTCTCGGCCCTGCAGCTTGATAGTTTTAGCGCACTGACCACGGATCAACTCGCCAATCTGACCTCGAAGCAAGTGGCGGCCCTTGGCGCCGCCCAGATTCAATCCTTCGACACCGATAAACTTCAGGCTATTTCAACGACGGCGATACACGGGTTCACCGCCAATCAAATTGCGGCTCTGACCCCCGACGAAATAGCCGCCCTGACGACCCAGCAGGCCGCAGCGCTGACGACGCGGCAATTATCTGCGTTGAACCTGGAGCAGATCGAGGCCTTGACGACGGCCCAGATCAATGTGTTGAGCGACAAGCAAATTGGCTCGCTGACGACAGCCCAGATCGCCGATCTCACAGACACCCAATTGTCCGCAATCGCCACCTCTTCGATGAAGGGGCTGACCACAGCAGACATCGCCGCGATCAGCTCCGATAATTTCGACGGTTTTTCCTCGCAGCAAATCGCGGGTTTGACAGCCAAACAATTAGCCGCCCTTACGTCCGACGAAATCATTGGCCTAGAGCAGGCGCAGATTCAGGCGATTTCAACCTCAGCGCTGGCTGGCCTGACAACTTCGCAGCTTTCGCATCTGACGGTTGATGAGCTCTCCGAGCTTTCATCTGGGCAAATCCAGGCTTTCAAAGCGCAGCAACTGGCGTCGCTCAATACCGATCAGATCTCCGCTTTGACCTCAGGCCAGATCAATGCTCTGACAGATAAGCAGATAGGCGCTCTCACGACTTCGCAAATTGCGGCTCTTTCAGACGAACAGACGGCGGCGATCGCGGCCGCTTCCATAAAGGGCCTGACGACAGCAGACATTGCAGCTTTCAATCCTGACAGCTTCGCTGCCTTCACTACGGACCAAATCGCAAGCCTCACCGGCAAACAGCTTGGTGGTCTGACCTCCGATGAAATCGCCAATTTGAGCAGCAACCAGATTTCGGCGCTGACGACGACCGCCCTGGCTGGGATGAACGCCAGCAAACTCGCGCTTTTCTCCGCAGACGAAATCGCTGATTTCTCGACGGCGCAGATAAAAGCGCTGAACGCGCCGCAATTGAGCGCGCTCACGACCGAACAGGTCGCCGCTTTGACCACGGGCCAGGTCAACGCCCTTTCCGACAAACAGATTGGGGCCCTGACCACCGCCCAATTCTCCGTTCTGTCAGATGAACAGACCTCCGCAATTGCGGCTTCATCCATCAAGGGCATGACGACGGCCGACATTGCGGCGCTCGATCCCAACAGTTTCGCAGCCTTCACAACGGATCAGATCGCAGGCCTGACGGGCAAGCAGCTCGCAGCGCTGACCTCAGACGAAATCACCAGCTTGAACACTAGCCAAATTCAGGCGCTCGCGAGTTCGGCCCTGACTGGCCTGACACCCGATAAACTGAGGCTCTTCACTGACGAAGAGATCGCGGCGATCACGCCGGCTCAAATCAAGGCCCTTACCAGCGCGCAATTGAGCGGCTTGCAGCTTGAGCAAATCGACGCCTTGACCACAGCGCAGATCCAAGCTCTGACCGACAAACAGATCGGCGCCCTGCAAACCGCCCAGATCGCGCGTCTGACCGGCGAACAAGCGTCCTCCATCGACCCGGCGTCGATCAGAGGCCTGTCCGCCCTCGGCATGGCGGCTTTCGACCCCGAAAGCTTCGCCAGTTTCACCACCCAACAGATCGCAGCGCTGGCGCCCAAGCACCTCAGAGCCCTGACGCCGGGCGAAGTCGCCCAACTTTCACCGGCGCAGGTCCAGTCCATCAGCGCCACAAGCATCGGCGCTTTGAACAATGCGCAGATCGCAGCGCTCGAGCCTGATACGGTCGCATCGCTAACCACGGACCAGATCACCCACCTGACAGGCGACCAAATCACTTTCTTGACGACGGACCAATTGGCCTCGCTCACCACCACACAGGTCAGCTCCTTCACCGCCAGGCAGATCGGCAGATTGTCGGCGGCGCAGATGGATGCTCTCACGGACGAACAATTGCAGGCGATCTCCTGACCTTTGACTCTTCAACGTCACCAACGCGCATTGTTCATCCCGCCCCAAATATGATTAAATGATCGGGTTCGGGGGAGAGCAGCGGTGGATGACGCGGGCGCATGGCGATTGATCGTATCGGCTGATCCAGCGCTCTACGCCATCGTCTATCTATCCCTCAAAATCAGCCTAAGCGCTGTTTTGGCCGCAGGACTGATTGGTTTTCCCCTCGGCGCCCTGCTCGCCTTTTCGTCCTTTCCAGGGCGTGGCGCCGTGATTGTGCTGACCAATGCGCTGATGGGCCTGCCTCCCGTTGTCGTCGGCCTTTGCGTTTTCCTCGCCTTGTCCCGCAGCGGGCCGCTTGGATCACTTGGCTTGCTGTTCACGCCGACCGCCATGATCATCGCGCAGACAATCCTCATCATGCCGATCATCATCGCCCTGACCCGGCAGACCATTGAAGACCTCTGGGGCGAATATCGCAATGAACTTCTCGCCATGGGCCTATCGCCCCTGGGGCGCCTGATCGCCTTGCTTTATGACGCTCGCATAAGCCTGTTGACGACGCTTCTTGCCGGCTTTGGGCGAGCAGCAGCAGAAGTTGGCGCAGTGATGATCGTTGGCGGGAACATCGAGGGATTCACCCGCACGATGACAACCGCCATCGCGCTTGAGACCTCCAAGGGAGACCTTCCGCTCGCCATGGGCCTTGGCCTGATTTTGATCGCAATCGTCATCGCCATCAACGCAAGCACTTGGCTTCTGGGCGCCTTCGCAAGAAACCGGATGGGATGATATGGCCGCCATCACCAATCTTCCCCTCTTGTTGCGAAACGTCACTTATCGCACCGGCGGGCAGACGCTGCTCGACGACATTTCCGCGACGATCTCCAATGGCGCCCCAACGGCCATTTTAGGTCCCAACGGCGCCGGCAAAAGCACCCTGTTGCATCTTGCGATGGGATTGATGGCGCCCACGGGCGGCTGGCTTTCCTGGGGCGGGCGGACCGAAACATCGCCCATACGCCGCGCGATTGTGTTCCAAAAGCCGGTGATGCTGCGGCGGACAGTGCGCGGAAACGTCACCTTCGCTCTGTCGCAGGCAGGCGTTCCGTCGAAAGAACTCGAGAACCGCCTCCAGTCGCTATTGCAACGCGTCGATCTCGTCGCTCTGGCGGACCGGCCTGCCCGGCGCCTGTCAGGCGGCGAGCAAAAGCGCGTGGCGCTGGCGCGCGCTCTAGCCCGAGAGCCTGACCTTCTCCTTCTGGATGAGCCGACAGCCGATCTTGACCCAGCCGCGACGCGCGCTGTCGAGCAGATCATTGCGGGGGCCGCCGCCAGCGGAACGAAGATCCTGATGGTGTCCCATGACGCCGCACAGGTGCGACGCCTCGCGGGCGACATTCTCTTTCTCGTGAAAGGGCGCTTGCGCGAAAGCGCGCCAACGACCAAATTCTTCAGCGAAACCGCAACGCCGCTGGCGCAAAGCTTCCTGCGCGGCGATCTTCTGACAGAGGCGTAAACGTGAAACTTTTCCCGGCCCTCGCGATCATCGCAATGACGCTCACCAGCGCCGCAGCGCAAGAAAAGTCCATCACCGTCGCCTCCACCACATCCACCCAAGATTCCGGGCTCTTTTCCTATCTTTTGCCCATCTTCAAAGCCAAGATGGGCATTGACGTGAAAGTGATCGCGCAGGGCACGGGTCAGGCGCTGGACACCGGCCGGCGCGGTGATGCGGATGTACTTTTTGTCCACGCGAAGCCGCAGGAGGAGGAATTCGTCGCCCAAGGCTTCGGCGTCGCACGCTTCGACGTGATGTATAACGACTTCGTCCTCATCGGGCCCGCAAGCGACCCTGCGGGCGTCATGGGCTCGAAGGACATTTCTGGTGCGCTCGTGAAGATACAGTCGCAAGGCGCGCCTTTTGTGTCTCGCGGCGACAAGTCCGGCACGCACATGGCGGAGCTGGCGCTTTGGAAGGAAACGGGCATCGATCTCGGTGCAATGCGCGGCTCATGGTATCGCGAGATCGGGCAAGGCATGGGAGCGGCGCTCAATACCGCCAAGGCCATGCAAGCCTATGTTCTTGCTGATCGAGGGACATGGATCTCCTTCAAGAACCGAGACGGCCTGACCATCGCCGTGGAAGGAGACCAGCGGCTCTTCAATCAATATGGAATCATTCTGGCGAACCCTGCGAAATTCTCATGGGTGAAGAAGGAGGCGGGGCAGGCCTTCATCGATTATGTTCTGTCGCAGGAAGGCCAGAGAACCATCGCTGATTATAAGATGGAAGGTCAGCAGCTGTTTTTCCCCAATGCGAAACACTAGAAACACGCTGCAACAACTAGGGGTTCTGACGTCGCTCGAAGCGGCGCGCGCCCTGCTGCTCGATTTGTCTCACCCTGTCGCTCCCCTGCTACAGCCAATCGATAAGGCGCAGGGCTGCATTTGCGCCGCCCCCCTGATCGCGACGCTTCATCCCCAACAAGCCTTCGCCTTGCGTGACGGCTGGGCGATGAAGGCGGACGAGACCATCGGCGCCTCAAGCTATGCGCCTGTCATGCCACTCACCGCGCCCATCGCTGTTGAAACTGGCGATGGGCTGGGGCCTGATCGCGACTGTATCGTCGATCAATATGGCGTGGATTTCAGCGGACCCATCATTCAGGTCATGGCCGAATCCGCCCCCGGCGCGAACGTCCGACGCCCAGGCGAGGACGCTCGCGCCGGACAGGTCTTGCTGGCGCAAGGCCATCGTCTTCGCGCGACGGATATTGCCTGCGCGGCGCAGTTGGGACTGACACATATTGCGGTGCGACAGCCGCGTGTCGTCATTATTGACATACCGGCGCGCGATGGCGCCACGACGACCCTTCAATTCCTTTTGCGCAGCCTGACCGACGCAGGCGCCTGCGTCACCAGCGAACGGGCCGCCGATCGGTCCGCACAAGCCATAGCAGCGGCTTTGGAAGCAGCTTCCGCCGATCTTGTTCTTTTGCTTGGCGGCACAGGCTCAGGCGCCAACGATCATGCGATTCAGGCCCTGCGTCTATGCGGCGAAGTTCATGTGCACGGGATCGCTCTCGAGCCAGGGCGCACCGCAGCCATAGCGACCGTGGCCAAGACGCCCGTGATCGCCCTCCCCGCTCTTTTCGAACAAGCATTCGGCGTTTGGCTTGGCCTTGTCGAACCTGCGCTTGATCGTCTGACGCTGCGCCACCCGCGGGAGCCTCACCGACGTGTGCTGACGCAGAAAATCTCATCGAGAGTCGGCCTTGCAGAGGTCGCATTGCTCCGTCGTGACAATGGCGCCTTTACGCCGGTCGCCGTCAGCGAATTGCCTCTACAATGTCTTTGTGCGGCGACCCATGCCATGATCATCCCTGCGAGTGGAGAAGGGCATGGGGCCGGCGAACAGATCGCGGCCTTTGCGCTTGCTGGCGCGGAGTGAGGGGCATGAGCCAGGCGCAAGAGCAATTTCTGTCGATCCTCTCTCGCGATGAGGCGATGGCGCGATTTGATGCGGCTTTATTTCCTCGCCAGCTGCGCCATGAAACACTCAAACTGCACGAAACGCTTGGCCGCGCCGTGGCGCATGACATTGTGGCGCCAATCGATGTGCCGCCATTTGACAGAGCGAATGTGGATGGTTTTTGCCTTCGCGCAGCCGATGCGACGAGCGCCAGCGAGGTTACGCCGGTTCGCCTCAGGCTCACCGGCGAAATCATCTCTTGCGGCGTAGAACCGAAACTGCGCGTCACCCAAGGCGCGGCGACCAGCATCGCAACCGGCGGTCCACTGCCGCGCGGCGCCGACGCAGTCGTCATGATCGAACAAACCCAGCCAGTCGGCGATGAGGCCATTGAGCTGCGGCGTCCGGCGACGCCGGGACAGTTCATTTCTTACGCGGGTTCCGACATGGCGCGCGGCGAAACGCTGGTGCGCGCAGGAACGCTGATCAGCGCTCGCGAAATCGGGATGCTCGCCGCCTGCGGCATTGCCGCGCTCGACGTGATCGCACCGCCCCGTGTGGCGATCCTGTCGACAGGCGACGAACTCGTACAGCCCGGAGCAGCGCTTGGCCCAGCGCAAATCTATGACACCAATGGGCCGATGATCGCGGCGGCCGTTGCGGAAAACGGCGGCGTCCCGTCCTTTCTCGGCGCCATTCCCGATGAAGAAACGGCCCTCGAAGCCGCCATGAGCAAGGCTCTTGATGGCGCCGACATGTTGCTCTTGTCCGGCGGCACCTCCAAGGGCGCAGGCGATGTGACCTATCGCATCATCGCGCGTCTTGGCGCACCCGGCGTCATCGCCCATGGCGTCGCCCTCAAGCCCGGAAAGCCGCTCTGCCTAGCGGTTTGCAATGGCAAGCCAGTCGTCATCCTGCCGGGCTTCCCCACATCCGCGATGTTCACCTTTCACGACATGATCGCGCCCGTTCTGCGCCGCATGGCGGGGCTGCCAGCGCGCGCTGAATCCAGAATCGAGGCGCGCCTGCCAGTGCAAGTTTCGTCAGAACTTGGCCGCACCGAATTCGTCATGGCCGCCCTTGTCGATGGCCCCGATGGATTGCTCGCCTACCCCACAGGCAAGGGCTCCGGCGCTGTCACGTCATTCTCGCAAGCGGACGGCTTCTTCAAGATCGATGCGCTCGCGGATCACGCGCCAGCTGGCGGTCAGTTTGAGGTCAAGCTGTTCAGCCCCAACCTGCGCTTGCCGGACCTGACGATCATCGGCAGCCATTGTACGGGGCTCGATCTCGTCACGGGGCCGCTGATGGCGAGCGGGCGACAGGTGCGTGTCATCGCTGTCGGCAGCCTTGGGGGCCTTGCTGCGGCGAAGCGCGGCGAATGTGACCTCGCGCCGATCCATCTCTTCGACGACAAGAGCGAGAGTTACAATCAACCCTTCCTGAGCGAGGGTTTGGAACTCATTCCCGGCTGGAGACGCATGCAGGGGATCGTTTATCGGCGCGACGACGCCCGATTCACAGGGCTTGACGCTCCCGCCGCCGTCGCAATGGCCCTGCGCGATGAAACTTGCCTGATGGTCAACCGCAATCAAGGCGCAGGCACGCGCATCCTGCTTGATCGGCTTTTGAATGGGGCCCGGCCAGACGGCTACTGGAACCAGCCGAAGTCCCACAACGCCGTCGCCGCCGCCGTCGCGCAGGGCCGCGCCGATTGGGGCATGACCATCGAACCCGTCGCGAAAGCCTATGGTCTCGGCTTCCTGCCTTTCGCCGAAGAACATTACGATCTGGCGCTCGTGACTTCACGCAAGGATAAGCCCGCGGTCCGCGCTTTCCTCGAACTGTTGCGAAGCGACGCCATAAAAATCGCCCTCAACGAGGCTGGCTTCCGCCCCGCTTAAAGCGCAAGCGCCGCGAGGGCCTGCGCCTGCGACAGATCGTCTGGCGTATTCGCGTTGAAGAAAGGATCGACCGGCGAGGCGTCCCACTGCGTGGTCGCGAGCCTGTATCGTGCAGTCCAGCGCCCGACCTTGCGGCAGTCCTCGACAGTAAGCGCATGGCGCAATTCATCACGCAGCGAGACTTTCCAAAGCCCGATAACGGGATGGCTCTGCCCATCGCTCGCCGCAACCGCCAGATCAGCCCCGGCGTCGATGCGGTCCGCCTGCAGGCGCGCCACAAGATCGCGCGGCAGAAATGGGCAATCAGCCGCCACGCTCGCCACCCAATCAACGCCGGGATGATGAGCGGCCGTCCAATCAAGCGCCGCCAGGACGCCGGCGAGCGGTCCAGCGAAATCCGGCACGTCATCCGCAATGACCGGCAACCCATAGGCTGCGAAGCGCGCGGGATCGCCGTTGGCGTTGAGGATCAGGGCCTCGCATTGCGGCTTGAATCGTTCAACAACGTGATCGAGGATGGGCCGCCCTGCGATCAAGCGCATGGTCTTGTCGCCGCCGCCCATACGCCGCGCCAGTCCGCCCGCAAGAATGACCCCGAGCGTGGCGATGGGCTCAGTCATCCTGCCCCGCCGCGTCGCGCATCTTCAGATAATCTTCGGTCGTCATGATCGGCGGGCGTTGCGGCGCGCCATAGGGATCGAAGCCTTCATTCATCACCGCTTCGACCCGGCACTTTTCGCACATGCGCACCACGTCGAGCCGGCGCGCATGTTCGCCGCTAAACATCCAGTGTTTGCCAGCAAGCTTGCCCGTAATCTTGTCGATCATACTCTTCGTTGCGAATGGCGTGCCGCAGCCGATGCAGCAGAACGGCTCCTCCTCCTTCACGATGCGCGCAGGCTCACGCCATGCGGTGAAGTCGATCTGCGGCTTCAGCTTGATGACTTTTTCCGGGCAGGTCGCCGCACATAGTCCGCATTGCACGCAGGCGCTTTCGATGAAGCGAAGCATGGGACGTTCAGGATGATCGCTAAGCGCGCCCGTGGGACAGGCGGTGACGCAGGAATGGCAGAGCGTGCAGCCTTCGGCGTTCACATCTAGGCCGCCGAAAGGCGCGCCCTGCTCAAGGTCGATCACATCGACCGGGTCTGGCGCCGCAACGTGCAATTCGCGCATCACGGTCTCGAGAACCGGGCGCTTTGTCCCCCGCGGCTCAAACTGCGCGGGCCGTGGAGAAGCGACGCCGAGGGCCATCGAGTTCAGTTGTGCGAGCAGTTGATCAGGATCATCAGTCTCGATGATCCGCAGCGCCCCCTCACCATAGCCGAGACCGCCGATGATCGTAGCGCTCATTTCGACGGTGCGGCGAAGCCCCGTGACATCATGCTTCGGCTTCGCACGCGTCAGCAAGGCGAACCCTGAAGCGCCAAAGGCGAAGGCGCCGGCCAGAATTTCCGGCGAGACCTGCGTCACCTCATTGAGCCGCAGCGGCAGCACATGGGCTGGCAGGCCATCGCCAAACCGCGCGAGTGCTTCAATCAAGGCGGCGCCATGGTCGCCATCGTGCAGGAGAACGACAGGCGTCTGTCCGCCAGCCGCGCGATAGGTCGTAAGTAGAGCGCGCAACCTGCGCAGAACAGCGTCCGCTGGCGGCAGCGCATAGGAGGCCGCGCCCGTCGGGCA
>CANGOK010000002.1 GCA_947455285.1 Beijerinckiaceae bacterium
GATCTCCTTGAACTTGACCTCGGCTTCCTTGTCCCCGGGATTGCGGTCGGGGTGATGCTGCATGGCGGCCTTGCGGAAGGCCGATTTCAGCTCCGCTTCCGTACAGGTGCGGGTGACGCCGAGGAGTTCGTAGTAGTCAGCCTTGGACATATCGCACGCCGCTTGGGGAAAGATCGCAGGCGGCGCGCTGGCGCTCGCCTCTCAACAAAAGTCGGAAACTTAAGATCATATCGCCAAGGCCTCGGCAAGGAGGCTTCAAGGCGTGAAAATGGCGAGCGGGAGATGAGCCCCGCTCGCCCCGCGCCATCAGGCGCCCTTCTTCTTGTCGTCGCCGCCGACTTCCTTGAAGTCCGCGTCGATCACGTCGTCCTGGTGGGCGTGGGCCTGCGCGCCCTCGCCCGGGGCTGCGCCCTCTTCGCCCTGCTGGGCCTTGTACATAGCCTCGCCGAGCTTCATGCTCGCCTGCAGGAGCTCGTCGTTGCGAGCCTTGATGGCCTCGGCGTCGTCGCCTTCGAGCGCGCCGCGCAGGGCGGTGATCGCGGCCTCGATGGCGCTCTTGTCAGCCTGCGAAACCTTGTCGCCGAAGTCCTTGAGGGACTTTTCGGCGGTGTGGATCGAGGCTTCGCCGTGGTTCTTGGCGTCAACCAGCTCGCGGCGCAGCTTGTCTTCCGAAGCGTGAGCCTCGGCGTCCTTCACCATGCGCTCGATGTCGGAGTCGCTGAGGCCGCCGGAAGCCTGGATGCGGATCTGCTGTTCCTTGTTGGTGGCCTTGTCCTTCGCCGTCACATTGACGATGCCGTTGGCGTCGATGTCGAAGGTCACCTCGACCTGCGGCACGCCGCGCGGCGCGGGGGGAATGCCAACGAGGTCGAACTGGCCGAGGATCTTGTTGTCCGCAGCCATCTCGCGCTCGCCCTGGAAGACGCGGATCGTCACAGCCGTTTGGTTGTCCTCGGCGGTGGAGAAGACCTGGCTCTTCTTGGTCGGGATCGTCGTGTTGCGGTCGATGAGGCGCGTGAAGACGCCGCCAAGGGTCTCGATGCCCAGCGAAAGCGGGGTCACGTCGAGGAGCAGCACGTCCTTCACGTCGCCTTGCAGCACGCCCGCCTGAACGGCCGCGCCGATGGCCACGACTTCGTCAGGGTTCACGCCCTTGTGGGGCTCCTTGCCGAAGAACTGTTTCACGACTTCCTGGACCTTGGGCATGCGGGTCATGCCGCCCACGAGCACCACTTCGCCAATCTCGGCGGCCGTCAGGCCTGCGTCCTTCAGCGCCTTGCGGCAGGGCTCGATGGTCTTCTGAATGAGGTCGTCGACCAGCGCCTCGAACTTGGCGCGGGTCAGCTTCAACGCCATGTGCTTGGGGCCGCTCGCGTCAGCGGTGATGTAGGGCAGGTTGATTTCGGTCTGGGTGGCGGAGGACAGTTCGATCTTCGCCTTTTCGGCGGCCTCCTTGAGGCGCTGAAGGGCGAGCTTGTCCTTCTTGAGGTCGATGCCGTTTTCCTTCTTGAACTCGTCGGCGAGATATTCGACGAGGCGCATGTCGAAGTCTTCACCGCCCAGGAAGGTGTCGCCGTTGGTGGACTTCACCTCGAAGACGCCGTCGCCGATCTCCAGCACCGACACGTCGAAGGTGCCGCCGCCAAGGTCATAGACCGCGATGGTGCCGGAGCCCTTCTTGTCGAGACCGTAGGCCAGCGCAGCGGCCGTCGGCTCGTTGATGATGCGCAGCACCTCGAGGCCGGCGATCTTGCCCGCATCCTTGGTGGCCTGACGCTGGGCGTCGTTGAAGTAAGCGGGAACCGTGATGACGGCCTGCGTGACGGTCTGGCCGAGATAGGCCTCGGCGGTCTCCTTCATCTTGGTCAGTGTGAAGGCGGAGATCTGCGAGGGGGAATATTGCTTGCCGTCGGCGTCGACCCAGGCGTCGCCATTGCCGCCCTTCACGATCTGGTAGGGGACCAGCGACATGTCCTTCTGGGTCATGGGGTCGTTGAAGGTGCGGCCGATCAGGCGCTTGATCGCGAAGAAGGTGCGCTCAGGATTCGTGACCGCCTGGCGCTTGGCCGGCTGGCCCACGAGGCGCTCGCCATCGTCGGTGAAAGCCACGATCGAAGGCGTCGTGCGCGCGCCCTCAGAATTCTCGATGACCTTGGGGGTCGACCCTTCCATGACGCAGACGCAGGAATTCGTCGTGCCGAGGTCGATACCGATTACTTTCGCCATGTCTATTTCCTTTCGATACGCAGGACCCCGGACCCCGAAGCGATCCGATCTGCGGGCGGGGGCGATCCCAAGGGATCGTGGCTCGCCCGGTCCCCGATGCTGCTGAGATTGGTATTCACCGCCCCGACTGCAAGGGCGCCTGCGCAGTTGATCTCCATCTGCGGGCTATATGGGCGCCGCGATTTTCTGTCGCAACCGGCAGGGGATAGGAGAGGGGCGGAAACTGCGGCTTTGCATCCCGCCCCGGTCTTGTCAGGCCCGGTTGATCGTCAGTCCCAGTTTCGGGGGCTTGGCGAGGGTCTGGAAGATCACGCAATAGCGCTCGGTGAGCTTGATGAGCGTATCGATCTGCTCTTGCGAAGCCTCGGTGTCGAGGTCGAAGGCGAGCCGTATCTCGCGGAAGCCAACCGGCGCATCCTTGGCGACGCCCAGCGTGCCGCGGAAATCGAGGTCGCCCTCGGCGCGCACCACGCCCGCCTTCAGAGGAATGGCGAGGGCGGTGGCGACCGCCTTCAGGGTCACGCCCGCGCAGGCGACAAGCGCCTCAAGCAGCATGTCGCCTGAGCACAGCTCCGCGCCAGAGCCGCCGGTGGCCGGATGCAGGCCCGCGACGGCGAGAGCCCGACCCGTTTCGACCTTGCAGGCGATCTTGGACTCGTCGATCGAGCCATGCGCTTTCAGGGTGATGACGGCGGCGTCGGGGTCGGACTTGTACTTGTCCTTATAGGGGGCCTGCATGGCGCGCAGCGCGTCGGAATCCATGGAATGCTCCTGTATGTTCGGCCCGATCAGGGCGTGATCAGTTGCTTGGCTCGCTGCACCACTTCTTTGGGCGCAGCATAGAGTTTTGAAACGACTTCCTGAACCTTTTCGCCGCGCAGGGGCGAAATGTCGAGCCGGCCCTGTTTGGCGTCCGCAAGGAAGGCGTCGTCCTTCATCACGGCCTCAAAGGCGTCGCGCAGCATCTTCACCACTTCGGGCGGGGTTCCGGGAGGCGCCACATAGGGCCGCCCGAAGACTTGTTGGCTGACGATCAGCTCCACGGGGGCCTTGTCGGTTTCCTTGGAGATGTATTTCCAGATGCTCGGCACGCCCAGAGCGTCGAGTTCGTGCTCGCTCTCGATTCCGTCCTGCACCAGCACATTGACCGTCTTCTGCTCCAGCCATGCGGGACGCTGCGATTTCAGGCTCGTCCAGTCGAGACCGCAGAGGCCATCGACCTCGCCGCGCTCGATGGCGAGCAGGATGTCGGCGGTGCCCTTGTAGCCGCTGACGATGTCGAACTGCGCGCCCGCCGCATTCTTGTGGAAGGCGGCGTAATCGCGTGTCGAGCCGCCCGCCGCGCTCGCGCCGATCACGGTCTTCTGCTTTTGCGCATCCTCGAAGGTCTTCACCTTGGACGAGGGGCCGGTGATGCAGACGCGGGTGCCGCTGTCGGCTGTGGCGAGATATTCGAATTTATTGGGATCGAAGAGGTTCTGCGCCCGGTCTTCGAGCAGCGGCCCGACGATCACACCCGGGAAGAGCGCGCCGATGACCGTGCCATCCTTGGCGGACAGGCGAAACAGGGCCGCAGCCGCCGTGCCGCTGCCTGCGCCGGGCATGTTGCGGGGAAGAACGACGGGATTGCCAGGGAGGAATCGACCGAGATGCTTGCCGATGTTGCGCGCATAGATGTCATATCCGCCGCCGGCGTCCGAGCCGATGACGAAATCGACCTTCTTGCCGGTATAGTAGTCGGCGGCGGTGGCGGCGCTGGTGCTGAGGGTCGCGCAAAGCAGCATCGCCGAGGCCTTCAAGCCTTTCGGTGACATAGGTCCTCCATGGAATGATTGAACGCCGCCTATAGAAGAGCCCCGCGCCTCACGCAAGCGCATCTCGTTGCGTGAATGGAGCCCCGTTCAGACGGCGCAGGAATCCTGCGAGATCATCGGTGGTGAAATCCACATGGGCCGGGATCACGCCCGGTTGCTCCCAGGATTCGCGATGGTCCACCTGCCCCTTCTTTGGCACGACAAGCGTCGTCACCATGCCGCGCGCATGGGGCGTCAGGAGATTGATGACGATGTCTTCGAACATGGCGGCGCGCGACGGCTCGACCTCATGCTTGTCGAAGAAACGATCATAGGTCTCCTGCGCGGGCTTTGGCATGAGATCGGCGGCGACGATATCGAAGACGTCCTCGAAAAGATGGTCGAGCCCGAGCTTCTTGGCGGTGCGCAGCGCATGTTCACGCGAGCCATTGGTGAGGATGAGCTTGCGTCCGCGCAGCGCCGCGATGGCGCCCGCCAGCGAATGATCGGGCGAAAGGCTGGAACGGTCGATGTCGTGGACGAATTCGAGAAACTGGCTGGCGCTGACGTCATGTTCCAGCATCAATCCGTTCAGGGTCGTGCCGTAGCGCTGGTAATAATATTTTTGGAGGGCGCGCGAGGACATGGCGTCGAGGCCAAAGAGCTCGGCAAGAAACAGCGTGATGCGCGCGTCGATCTTCGGCCAGAGGTCGCTGTCGGAAGGGTAGAGCGTATTGTCGAGATCGAAAACCCAGGTGTCCACATGGGCGAAGCGGGCGACGAGCTGCGCATCGCTCACCGCTTCAACCGGCGCTGCTGCGCCAAGGACGGGCGTCAGCGGGACGTCTTCCGTATGGTCGATTTTCAATTGCGCTCCTGCGGATCGGGGGAAAGATAAGCTATATTCCCCCGGTCCGGTTTCCAACTATCTGGGCGGCGCCCCTATCGGGTGATGAGCGTTCCCGCCCCGCCATCGGTGAGAAGCTCGACCAGAACCGCATGGGGCGTTTTCCCGTCGAGGATGACGACGCCTTCCACGCCCTGTTCAATGGCGTAGATGCAGGTCTCGACCTTGGGGATCATGCCCCCGGTGATCGTGCCGTCAGCGATGAGATCGCGGATCTGGCTGACGCTAAGTTCCTTGATGAGCTGCTTGTTCTTGTCGAGCACGCCGGGCACGTCGGTCAGGAACAGCAGCCGCTTGGCCTTGAGCGCGCCCGCGATGGCGCCGGCGAAAGTGTCGGCGTTGACGTTATAGGTCTCGCCATCGGCGCCTTGGCAAACGGGGGCCAGAACCGGAATCAGCTCGCGGCCGAGCACCTGCGAAAGAACCGTCGTATCCACCTTCGAGGGATCGCCGACGAATCCAAGGTCGAGATCGACCTCCTGATTGAGGGCGGGATCATGCACTCGCGTCACCTTGGTCGCGGTGACCATGTTGCCGTCCTTGCCGCACAGGCCGATGGCGCGCCCGCCGGCGGCGTTGATGAAGCCGACGATCTGCTTGTTGATGGAGCCGGCCAGCACCATCTCGACGATCTCGACGGTGGCCTTGTCGGTGATTCGCAGGCCCGCCGCGAATTCCGACTTGATGCCGAGCTTCTTGAGCATGGCGCCAATCTGCGGCCCGCCGCCATGAACCACGACCGGGTTCACGCCCGACTGCTCGAGCAGGATCATGTCTTTTGCGAAACTGCGGGCGACTTCTTCGTCGCCCATGGCGTGCCCGCCGTATTTCACCACCACGATGGTTTCGTCATAGCGCAGCATATGGGGCAGGGCCTGCATGAGGATTTCGGCCTGATGCTGGGGGCTGCTCTTGGAGGCGTCGGTCATGGCGTGTTTCCGGCGTGCGGGGACTGCGCCGTTGTAACGACTGAAAACGGAAAGCTCAATGCGGGGGGATGGTCCCGCTCACATCCCCATCTGCGCAAGGAGGCGCGCGACGCCGGCGCGTAATTCAGGAATGCCTTCGCCGGTCTGCGATGAGGTGAAGATCACTTCTGGATGGGCTGCGGGATGTTTGGCGAGGCCTTCGAGCACCTTTGCGATGCGGCTCTCGACCTCGGATTTCTTCACCTCGTCGCGCTTTGTCAGGACGATTTGATAGGAGACGGCGCTGGTGTCGAGCAGCTTGAACATCTCCTGATCGACATCCTTCAGCCCATGACGGCCGTCGACCAGCACATAGACGCGCTTGAGGGTGGAGCGGCCGCGCAGATAGCTGCGCATGAGCTTGGTCCAGGATTCGATCTTCGTCTTAGACACCGCCGCATAGCCATAGCCGGGCATGTCGATGAGGCGCATGCGCTCATTCGGCGGCTCGGCGCCCAGCGCGAAGAAATTCAGCTGCTGGGTGCGGCCGGGGGTGTGCGAGGTGCGCGCCAGCGCCTTGCGGTTCGTCAGCGCGTTGAGCAGCGAGGACTTGCCGACGTTCGAGCGGCCCGCAAAGGCGATCTCGGGCGGCCCCATGGGCGGCAGCCCGTCGATCTTGTCCGCGGCCCAGATGAAGTCGCAGTGGCCCGCGAAGAGCTTGCGCCCTTCCTCGGCGAAGTCTCTTCCCTGAGGCTCCCCTTCGCCGTCCCTGTCTTGCATCAGGTGCTGGCCTGTTTGCTGAAGAGCTTCCGCAGATTGTCCCAAAGCTCGATCTTCACGCCCGCCTTGCGCATGATCAGATATTGCTGGGAGACCGAGAGAGTGTTGTTCCAGGTCCAGTAGATGACGAGGCCGGCCGGGAACGAACCCAGCATGAAGGTGAAGATCACCGGCATCCAGGAGAACATCTGCTTCTGCACGGGATCGGTCGGCTCGGGGTTCATCTTCATCTGGATGAACATCGAAACGCCCATGATCAGAGGCCAGACGCCGAGCACCAGGAAGTGACCGATGAAGGGGAGCTGCGTCGGATCGAAGGGCAGCAGGCCGAACAGATTGAACAGGTTCGTCGGATCAGGCGCCGAGAGATCGCGGATCCAGCCGAAGAACGGCGCCTGACGCATCTCGATGGTGATGAAGATCACCTTGTAGAGCGCGAAGAAGACCGGGATCTGCACGGCGATGGGCAGGCAGCCCGCGACGGGGTTGATGCCTTCGCGCTTGTAGAGCTCCATGAACTCCTGCTGCTGCTTCTGCTTGTCGTCGGGATAGCGCGCCTTGATGGATTCCATCTGCGGCTGCACGGCCTTCATCTTCGCCATCGACAGGTAGCTGCGATTGGCGAGGGGGAAGAAGACGCCCTTGACGATGACAGTGACGATCAGGATCGCGACGCCGAAATTGCCGACGATGCCGAAGATGAAGTCGATCAACCAGAACAGCGGCTTGGTGATGAAGTAGAACCAGCCCCAGTCGATCATCAGATCGAAGTTCTTGATGTTCAGCGCCTTCTGATAGGCGTCGATGGTGTGCGTCTCCTTGGCGCCTGCGAAGACGCGAGTCTGCGTCTGTGCGGCGGCGCCGGGCGCGATGGTGATGGCGTCGAGCAGGGCGTCGCTCTGGTAGGACTTCACAGCTTCGCCCGTGGAGGAGAAACGGCCCTTGAAGTTAGCGGCCTGCTCGGGGATGACCACAGAGGCCCAGTACTTGTCCGTGAAGCCGAGCCAGCCGCCGGCGCCCTCTGTCGAATGGGTCGCTTTCGGCTCTTTCTCAATGGTGTCGTAGGTGAATTCCTGCACGCGGGAATCCCCGACGATGCCGACGAAGCCCTCATGCAGCACCGCGTAACCATCGGTCTTCGGCTTGCCGCGACGCGTCACGAGCGCATAGGGGTAAAGGCTCACCTCGGCTGAGGTGGTGTTGCGCACCCCGTCCGTCACGGTGAACATATATTTGTCGTCGACCGCGACCGTGCGGGTGAAGATGACGCCCTGCCCATTATCATAGGTGAGCGTCACGGGCTTGGCGGGGGTGAGCACGTCTGAGTCCGCGCTCCAGAGCGTGTCGGCTTTCGGCAGGACGATATTGGCGCCGGGTTGTCCGACAAAGCCGGTGTCCGCATAGAAGGGATTGGGCGCAGCGGCCGGCGAAAGGAGCACGATGTTCGGGCTGTCCGCCTTCACGGTCTCGCGATAGCCCTTCAGGGAGATGTCGTCGATCCGGCCGCCCTTGAGCGCGATGGAGCCCTTGAGGGCGGGGGTGTCGATCTTGATGCGGGGGCTCGCGGCGAGAGCAGCTTCGCGGGTCAGCGCCGTTTCGGGCGTCGCGGCGGCTGGGGCGCTGGAAGGAGCGCTGGACGGAGCGGTCGAAGGCGCAGGTGCGGCTCCCGACGTTTGCGCGGTCGGCGTTGGGGCGCCCGGGACCACGGGTTGGGTCTGCGCGGCTATCTCTCTGGCGCGTTCCTGCTTGGGCCCGGCATAGAAATATTGCCAGGCGACAATGACCAGAAGGGACAGGCCCATGGCGAGGAAGAGGTTCTTCTGGTCGTCGCGCATTGTCTCGATCAGCCTGCTTTGAGGTTTGAAAAGCCGTGCGGAGCGCCGCGCGGCGGTCAGGTCGGGCGGGCGGGGCGTGAGCCCGCAGCCGCGCGTTTGGGGTCGTTCAATTTCTGAATGGCGCGTTCCAGCTCACGGCTGAGCGCGCGAAATTCCATGGAGAGAGCCTCGCGCCGCGCGATCAGCACATAATCATGATCTGGACGCAGGGGAAGCGTTTTTCCCAGGCGAACCGCCTCGCGCAGGCGGCGGCGGATGCGATTGCGCACCACCGAATTGCCAGTTTTCTTTGTCACCGTGAAGCCGACCCGGGCGCCCTCGAGAGCATCACTCTCGCGCTTGCGCGCCTGCAATGCGAAAGCGCGCGCGGTGACGCGCGCGCCTTTGGCGGCTCTCACGAAATCGGCTCGTATGCGAAGACGGTCAGGCTGCGGCGAACCACAGCCTTCAGGCGCTGGACCGGTCATGGACGCAGCCCTTCGCTTGCAGGTCCTGACGAAATCAGGCCGACAGCTTCTTGCGGCCGCGCGCACGGCGGGCGGCGATCACGCGGCGGCCGCCGACAGTGGCCATGCGGGCGCGGAAACCGTGGCGGCGCTTGCGCACGAGTTTGCTGGGCTGAAAAGTCCGCTTCACGGGTATGCTCCGGTTTCTAGGGACAGCGGGCGCCCACGGTTGACCGCAGGTCGATCCAGAATGCGCTGTCGCAGTATGAGGATGGCGCTTATCCGTAAGAATGGCGACCTTGACGACCGACCACGCGCACGGACGACCTCGGCGCAAGCCGAAATCTGTTGCGCGGCTTATAGGGCCAAGGCCGCGTGCGAGTCAATGCGGAGCCGTATATTGTGGCCTTCCGGGGGGCAGGTTTGGTCGAAATCCGTCGGCGGGGGTGCTTTGCGCTGCAGGACCGGCTAAAAGACACAGCTGAAGCAGGGCGCAGGAGCGCATGGGGCAGGAGCGGGACATAGGTCAAGTGGAAGCGGCTGACCTTGTCGGGCGCGCTGGACGGCGTTTGCGTTTTGGGCTCGCGAACCGGCTTCTTGTCTTGCTTCTGCTCTTCATCATGCTGGCTGAAATCGCGGCCTATGTCCCAACCATCGCCAATTTCAGGAACGCCTGGCTCAGGGACCGGCTTGCGGCGGCGGCGACCGCAGCGCTCGTTTTCGAGGCAGCGCCTGCTGGTCTTGTCCCTGAGCTCGAAGCCGCGCTCCTGCAAAGCGTGGGCGCCCGAACCCTCGTGCTGAAGACAGGCGAAGAGCGCCGTTTGCTCGCCGCTTCCCGCATGCCGCATTATATCGATGAAAGTTTCGATCTGAGGGATCCCTCCAGTTGGGGCTCGGTCGTCGCGGCCTATCGCACCCTGACCGCAACCCAGAACCGTGTGCTGAGCCTGGTGGGTGAAATCCCGATGGGCGCGGATCTCATCGAGATCACCCTCGATGAAGCGCCCTTGCAAAGGGATATGTGGAGCCACTCGGCTGTTGTTCTTTCTCTATCATTGATGAGTTCAAGCTTTGTCGCGCTTGTGGCGGCGCTGGGCATCCATCTGATGGTTCTGCGGCCGGTGCGGCGGCTGACGACCAGCATCACCGCTTTCGGTCGTAATCCCGAGGGCGCCGGTCGAGTGATCGAGCCTTCGGGACGCAGCGACGAGATCGGCATCGCCGAAGATGAGCTGGCGATCATGCAGCAGGACCTGCTGCGCGAACTCAACCGCAAGAAGCGTCTTGCGGCTCTTGGCCTGGCGGTGGCAAAGATCAACCACGACATGCGCAATATGCTGGCCTCCGCCCAACTCTTGTCTGACAGGTTGGCGGATCTTCCCGACCCTGTGGTCGCCAGAATCGCGCCAAAACTGGTGGCGACGCTTGATCGGGCGATTTCCTTTTGCCAGTCCACTTTGGTCTACGGCCGCGCCGTGGAGCGGGCCCCAAAGTTCGGCAAACTCGTCTTGCATGCGCTGGTGACAGATGTCGTCGAAACCATCGCTCCGCTGGCGCCGGGCGTCGTCATCGACAATGCGGTCCAGCGGGATTTCGAAGTTTACGCCGATGCCGAGCAATTGTTCAGGGCGCTGCTCAATCTCGTGCGCAACGGGGTGGATGCGCTGATGGGCGCAGGCGCGGCGCCGGGAGCCGCCCCCATGGTGCGGATCCGCGCCCGCAAGGAGGCAGGCGCGACCGTGATCGAGGTTTGCGACAATGGCCCGGGGGTGCCTTCGCAGGCCCGCGCCAACCTTTTCCAGGCCTTTACAGATTCTTCCAGACCCGGGGGGACCGGTCTTGGCCTGTCGATCGCCGCCGACATCGTGCATGCCCATGGTGGCGAAATCATTCTTGTGCCAGCCAGCGCCGACCGGGGCCTCGGCGGCGCAACCTTCCGCATCACACTGCCGCAGAAGCGCAAGAAAACCGCGGCTTTGCCAGAGGTCGCCTGATGTCGCCTTCGTCATGTGTGGTAAAAGACGCGCAAAAAGATCAGTCCCTATTGCAAAGACCATCCGAAGCCGCTACACGAACTTCGCCGGCTCAACCGGCCTGACCGTTTTACGGGTTCGACCCGATCGATCAGAACGCGCCCGTAGCTCAGCTGGATAGAGCACCAGACTACGAATCTGGGGGTCAGAGGTTCGAATCCTTTCGGGCGCGCCATTGATTTCAAGAACTTAGCTGTCGGCGGCCATCGCCCAGTTTCCCAGAAAATCTAATTGGGAAGCATATGGGAAGCGCGTCGTGTACCGTGGGCTTGCAGCTGTGGTGCGGCCTTTATCTGAATCTGGCCCGCCATCCTCTTATGCGGCAGCGGCATCCAAGTCGGATCGCTATGCTGTCCTTGAGAGTCGCATAGCCGGAAACCGGTCACGCGCGCGCACCGTGTCTCATTGAGCCATCAGGCTTCTGCTTATCACGGAGCGCGCCGCCTCCTTACCGGAAACCGGTCGCGCGCGTGCGCGCGTACATGTCCGATAATTACCGCTTTTCGCCAACCCTGCCCGACCGGAAGTTATTTCGCCAATCTCGCCCCGGGCGTCGGCTCGGCGAAAAGAATGACGCCGTGCTGCAGCAACGCCTGCTCTATGCGGGCGTCATTTGGGGCGCTGGTAGGCCGCCGGCCGTGCTTACACTCCCAGAAGCGGACGGCGCGCTCGTCAACGCCTAGAGCGGTACCAAAGGTGCGCTGAGTCAGGCCAGCCAAAACGCGGGCCGCACGCAGCTGGCGGCCGGTGACAAGGTTCTTGCAGTGTCTGGCCATAGGATCCTCCGTTGTTTGATGCGCGTCAAATGCGGCCGCCAAAGTGGCGGTCCGACAGCGAATAGAGCGCTTTGCGGATCGCTGTGTTGTCTTATCGACAATCTGCGCGAAGCAAGCCCCTACTGATCTGGGCGACGAATTCGCTCTCCCGCTCCCCAAGCGTCAGGCGGCGCAACCCGACGATTATACGGGCGCAGTCGAGGTGCATGCGAATAGCGTTTCGCGAAATCGTAGCGGGAGGAAGAAACATCTATATTTGATAATATCTCAAAAAGAGAAAATTTAAAGAAACAGGCTGCGCTTAAAACACACCCCCGCGGCCCAGAAAGATATGCGACACGATTGTGCGCAACGAAGCGGGGCAACGGGAACGAAAGTTGCCCCCCATAAAACGGCCCGCGCAATACCTCCGAGACCCGCCACCCCTATGCCATCCGCAATGAGCCGTCAGGCGCCTGAAACAAAAGTGTAGCATAGCGTTGAACGCAGCGCATGCCAAGAACAAGGCTTCCAAGAACAGCTGATAGAGGCAAGCGGTTGCTGGCCAAAGACCGCTTTGCCTTTGTGCGTACAATCTGCCTTCCGCCTACCCGACAAAAATTTCAATCTCGGCGATTAATTCAGGCATTAGACCAAAGCAGAGATATCTCCCCGAGGTCGATACATCGGCGAACAGACGGATTAATGCACGCCTGACAAATGCGAACGAGGACTACCATCAGAAATGGCGGCAGAAACCGCCTCAACTAAACTTTCTTGTGCATTCGCCTTTGCAAGAAGCGAGATACCCCCCGCCCTCGCAATATCACACCTATCCTTTTCACCAAGCGCACATCCAACCAGTATAATTGGCAAACCCCGCTGAACGCCTCGCAAGGACCGCACCAACTCAGGCAGGTCGATGTGCGGTGCAGAACATGCATCCATATCAATCACGCCCACATCAAACGGCGTCCCAGCGGCTGCGAGCCTCGAGGCCTGAGGATCCTGAACGCGGCAGATGATATGCCCTGCTCTCGCCAGAGCCAGCGTTAGACCGGGGCTACCAATTTCGTTGCCTTCAATGAGAAGCACGTGGGCGCCCGCGCCAACTTGGGCGTCCGCGTTCCAGCCATGAGACTGTGGAGCCTGATTATTGATTTGCACCGTTTTGAACGGGTTCGTCCAGTGATCCCCTGCGCTGACGGCGCTTTCACCTACGCTCGCCAAGGGCGCTCTTTGTCCTCGCTTCTGATCTACTTCCCGCAAAGTATTAGGCCCATCATCAAAAGGATTCGTTTGAGGAAGAGCGATCTCATCAACACTTCTCACTGAGATTTGCGGGTTTACTCTATCGACATCAGCCAAAGCACCCAAATCAGCCTCAACTTGAGGAGCTATGGCAGAGGGCGTCGGGCCTCGACGGATTAACGATGCAATTTGGCGCCATGACGTTTCTGAAGTTATTGCAAACACCGCTTCACAAAGGTCGGCATGATCCGGACTTAATGCGATGACTGGGCGATGACCCTTATCGGCGGAAGCAGCCAACTTTTTCGCCTCACTCATTCCATGACGTTCGAGCAAAATGATAAGATCGGCATCTTGCGGGCTGACCATATCGAAGCATAGTTTCAGGGCTTTTTCCTGATCCATTGTTGGTTTGGGACAGGCAAACACTCTGGGCCGCGTTTGCAGGCCCAAGCGTCTCCAATGCGCTTTTGATAGATCGCGCGCAGCATGCGGCGCTTCCGTACGATTGAGCCCATCGCCCTGTGGTGGCAACCCAGCAGCCATCGCCATAGGCCTAATGTCGGCGGCGGCTATTGCATCGAGCAGTGCCCCCGAGCGAAGGGGTTTCGACAGAATAGCTTTGAAAACCCCTCCGCACACCGCACTCACCGCAAGCGCATAGCGATGCTCCACCAAGCCTATCAGCGATGGCGAGGGGGCCTGCCCGCGCACGCCATCCGCATTCAGCAAACTCCCAAGAAAGCTACTCCCCATAACGGCAAGGCTAAGATCCATTATCACGGTGTCGAAAGGGGACCTCCGCGACCGCTCAACCGCTTGGGCGCCGTTTGCTGCCAAATCAACCTGATGTCCCTGGGCGCAGAGAAGCCGCCATATGGCGTCTCTTTGAACAGAATCGCTTTCGACCACTAGAATACGCTGGTGCATCGTATCACTCGCTTTTGGGTAAAGCCGTTACGCTCAAGGTCTCAGCGCTTTAAGCGCAGAGCGACCGCCTGGGCGCCGATGGCGTCGGCGCTGTATGTCAGCATCCCGCTGGCACCTGCAGCGGATGATGAATGTCGAGAAGCTTGTGAAGCGATCGTCCCCTGCGCCGGCGCGCTATCGACGGAAGGCGCGGCGCTTGGAACGCTTTCGCCGTTCCAGCCTGGAGAAAGTTTCAGGTCAGGCCGCTCATAGGGCATGGCCACCACGCCCGACACACGTCGTGCGTTGAGGGGTCTATGCTCGGGCCCTTGAGGGCGCGCTACAATCGACTTCAGTTTTAAGTCTGTGGATTCAGGAAAGCGCAGGGGGTTCTCCGCCGCTACAGAAATCGGGAAGTCCTTTGCCTGTAACGACTGACTTGAAACAGCCATCTTATTATAAAAATGGCTTGGCTGTGGCACTAACATCATTGATGCCTTTCCCTTCAGGCTGACGATCTCCAAGCGCGGCTGCTCACGCTTATCAGGTCCATTGCAAGCGCCGCCAAGGGCTTCGCTCCCATCCTTGAAAACCAAACCAACCACAGTCGGGAACAATCCATCGTAGCGGTTGACTAGTTCCGAGAATTCCTTTTGCTTCTTTAATCGTTGCAAACTGACCGCTTGACCAAGGATCGTCGTTTCCCTCGGCAGCCATGCGCTTGCGCGTCGGAACCAGTCGAGAGCCGTTGCAAATTGGCAGGACTTATAGGCGTACCAGCCGAGCGCCTGTGCGCCTTCACCAGAGCGCGCTTCCAAGGTGACCTTGACGTAGCGCAGCAACCTGTTGGGCTCGATGGGTTGCATGGTCGCTTTGGTAAGTTGCGAATCGAACATATCGATGAAGAGGATCATGTTCGCCGTGACAGTGTCGCGCGAGTTGAAGGCAACATCTTCGGCCTCGCGCAGCTTGCCAAGCCGCCAAAGCGTCTGCGCCAGACCGTGTGCGCTGATGGGATCGGCCCCCCGCGCACGCGCTGCCTGAAACCATTTCAGCGCAGAGTCCAGCCTGTTTTCGTGCAAGGCGAGCCAAGCCAGAAGCTCCACCGCGCCTCCCTCTTTCGAGGTCTCGGCATAGGTTTCGAACTCTGTAAGTTGCGCGGCGTCTATGGGGTCGTTCCGTTCGCCCTGCAGTATGGCCGCGATACGACCGCGCGTGAGATCGTTCGCGAGTTCCGAGAATTCGGCAGCTTCGGTGGCCGTTTTTCGGCCGATATCAAGCAATTGTTCCACATCCGCCATGGGTAAGGCGCCAAGCGCTTTCAAAATAGTGACGCGGCGCTCCTTTAGATCCGTGCTGCGTTGTAGGAGGCGCGAGAATATCGACCGCGCCTCAACCTTTCGATCGCAGCGCGCATAAGCCTCCGCGATGGACCAGGAAAGCGCTGCATCATCGGCGAAGCCGCCTGTCAGACGCTCGCTTGCGAGATCGCAGACTGCGAACCATTGCGCCTTCGCGGCCTTGCTCAAGATCTGATCGCGCACCTCCTTTCGCTTGATCTTCCGTAGCAGATCATCGGATGGCCGCCAGCCCGGCTCCACAGTCTGGCGTTGGGCGATCGCGCGCTTAAGCCCGCCCAGATCGTCCGCTGCATACAATTCCCAGAGCGGCTCCTCGTCGCCCATGGGCAGGCGCGCCGACCAGATATCTTCGGGCATGGACCAGCCGGGAAAAAGACCCGACAAGCGCCGCGCTTCGGCCTCGACACGCAGCGTCTGGCCCTGGGCCGCATAATATCGCAAGGCGGTCTCATCGATCTCTTGGGCCTGTGCGCAGGACACGGAGCCGCAGCCCAGAACAAAGGCCAGCAGACTCGCCCGTAAAGACATCAATCTTTCAGGCACGACGGATACCTCATCCTGGCGGCGGTCAAGGATAGTAAGTGCAATGTCACTGGATAATAATGATCAAGCGATTGCACCGAGCGGAGTTGGCTCGGAAACAAAGCGCCTTTCATGGCGCATGCGCTCAATGCCGGTATGCTTTCGTAACTGGCTTCCTCGATCCATTCAGAGACCTGGCCCTTAGCCAGATCGACGAGCGGGAAACCGCGCGGCCCACGCTTGCCCCAGATCTGCAGAAAACCGGAATGGTGTCGCGGCTGGTCGAAACCCGCCCAGGCCAGATAGAGGGGAATGCGGATGGCATTATAGGAGAACTGCGCCGCGAATCCCGCCGCTGGCTGCGGCTGGCCGGATGTGAGCGTCACCCAATCGCTTGGTAATTTGGCGGGGCCAAATTGCGAATTGTAAATCAGACGCAGGCCCGTCGTGACAAGACTGTTCCAATCGAACTCCGGCGCGACAAGCGGCAGGCGCGCAAAGGCGGGAAAGATATAATATGAAAGGTTCAGGACAGGCCCGTCCGCGCGATCTTCTGTTGCGAACCCGCTTGCGCCCGGCAGCAGCAAAGATCCCATCGGCGTATTGAACAGCACCAGTTTGCGACCGATGTCGAGTGCCATGCGCCGCGCAGCGACACGGTAGCTTGGATCAGGCCAGGCGACCGCCGCTTCAACCAAAGCCCAGGCGATCAGAATATCACCATCGGACGCATTATTGACGTCGGCTACGGCGGGCCTTTTGTCTGGCTCCCAACGCCACGCGGCCAGTTCATCATTGCGGATGAACAGGTTCGCTCTTGTCCAGCCCCAGATACGTTCAAAGCTGGCCCGGTCGTCAGCGGCGACGGCGAGCAGCATGCCGTAACCCTGCCCTTCGCTATGGCTGACAAGGCCGTTGGCAGTATCCACCACCCTGCCCTGCGCTGTCACGAAACGCGCCTTGTAGGCGCGCCAAGCATCCTTCTGCTGCAACATGCCATGCAACGCTACATCTCCGCTCACGGCTTCGGCGACAGCGCTGCCGGTCAAGATCAATATGGCGAAAGCCAAGGCGACAAGACCGCGCATTGCTTGCGCTTTGTAATAGCGATATCCGGTCATTCAACCCTCCGGCCGGCGTTCAGGACCAGCCACAGCGTGGACGCAGCCAGACATAGAACCAGACCAATGCAAGCAGCCACATAAGCGGCGGGGTTCAGAGAGAGCCACGCCGCGCCGATCAGGCGCAGATTGCCAAGGCTCCACGAGGTGGGCGCGTAGAAACGCCGCCCCTCGTCATCACGAACCGATAGGACCGTTTCGTTCACTTGCAACGCGCTCAGGCGGCCGCTGACGGTGGCCCAGATGCGCGGATGGGTGAGACAATCGACGCCAGCCTTTAACGAGGCGGCGTCAGGCGCGGTGACGAGGGTCCAGAGATTGCGAGAATCTGCCGCGGGAAAGCCCTGGCTCATGGTGAGCACGGATGCTTGCGACAGCGCGCCCGCTTCCGACGCGCGTACCTCTTGCGCGTTCGATTGGCGAAAAAACAAGGTCGGCATATTGAACTGCTTCTCGAAGCTGGCGGGGGAGAGGGACGGGGCGGACGGCGCGCCTCTGGCTTCAACCTTGGCGGCGGCTGGCTCGGCGCCCGGCAGATCGCAATGGCGCTTCGAGCCCAGCGCAACGGGCCGCGCGCCGTTGCTGACTGGCTTTTTTGGCTCGTTGCGCCAGACGAGGTGCACACGCTCGGGATCAAGCCCGGCTGCTTGCATCAATTGGGGATCGAGCGTCGGCGCCGGAGAAACCATCAGCACATCTCCCGCATCAAGGGCGGGCGCCGTCATCGTGAAGGTGAAATCGACCGGGCGGCGGTCTGCGACGGCGATGCGCGCAGCAAGGGTCGCCGCCGCCGACATGGTGGCGCGATCAGGATTGGGGACAAACAGGATCGGCCGCGCGCCCTCTTGCGCGAAGGGAAAGCCCCCCGCCGCTGTCATTGCCAGATCAGGCGCGCGCGCCACCCTGGCGACTTTCGGCAAAGTGAGCTCGCTACGGTCAAGAAGATGCAGTCGGTTTGATTCGACGCTTCCGCCATGCGGACAGGCGGTATCTCCCGCCGTAGGCAGTTCAGCCGTAATATCGATTCGGTTTACGCCCGGCCGCATCAAGGCCAGCGGCAGGAACATGCGGTTCAAAGAAAGATCGCGGGCGCCGCTGCGGGCGAGGGGCTGCATGGCTGCGTCGGCGCCATTGATGGAGACCAGAATGCGCGCGTCCCGATCAAGCGCGTCGCTGTAGGAGCCCCCGAGTTGCAGCGTTATGCGGTCATAATCGGCGCTCATGAAATCCATGGGCATCGCCACATTCAGACCCACGCGCAAATGCCTGCCAGAGAAAACCGCGCCGCCAAACCCGGCTTCGCTGATCGCCATAGTTTCCCGCTCGCCGCTGGCCTCGCGCCCCGCTTGCCGCATGGCCGCGCGTAAGCCGGGCTCCGCGCCGCGCAGTTTTGGTGTCTGCGCCTCTAGCGCCAGTCGGTCGAGCGCCCGATCGAGATCGGCGGCTCCAAGGCCAGTGATGACAAATGTAGGGGCGCGGCTGGGCCGCTCTGGCAGAAATCCATAACGAGGACCAGTTACGGAGCCAAAGTCGGCGAAATCGGGAAGTGCGCGCAGTTCCTCAAGCGTACCCACGGCGAGATCGAGCCCCGAGCCATCAGTCCCTGCCGAGCCAAACTCCACCAGCGGCTGCAATGACCCGCTGTTCACTGCAACGATCTGGCTCGCTCTGATGGCGCGGCCCGCCATGTCAGGCGTCAGCTTGCCGGACATAAGGATGCGGATCACGGAGGCGCCATCGCCTCGCGGTGCGATCGCGGCCATATCCGCCACACGCTCCATCCCCGTTGCACGCCGTTCGCCTGCGAAGACAAACCCCGTCTGTTCCGGCCGGATCTCAGTCAGCAGTTCGTACGTCGCAGCCAGCGTGCAATCGACCCGGTGGCGCTGCTGCGCCTTCAGGCGGATGGCGTTGAAACCGGGCTTCAACACGCCCTTCGGTAGATCAAAGCCAAGTTTTGAAAAGCCGCTCGTCGCTCCGAGCCGCTGACGGCCGACGACTGTGTCATTGACGCTGAGCGTCAGGCCTGACGCCTCCGGGAGGACGGAGATGGAGGATTGAGCGATAACCTGAAAGCTCGCGGCGTCCCTCGCTTGTGCGTCGGTCAAATAGACCGGCCATTCCCTTTCGTCCCACTCGCCGTCGAAGCGGAAATCCTTCAAGCCTACTGGCAATCGGCGGATATCCTTGCGTTCGGCGCGGACCGAGACTGCGTCTGTCGCTTTGCCAAGACCCGCGAAAACCGGGATCCGCGCTCCAGCCGGCGCGACTGGGGTCCAAGCCGGCGTGTCGGTCTGCGCCAAAGCGGGTGCTGCGCAAAGAGCCAGCACGAGGCCTGTGAAACGCTTGGAGAACATTCGCATGCGCTTACTCGGCCCCCTGCATGAAGGGCCCAGCATCTGAATTGGCGTTAGCAAAGCCTCCTCGAATGGGAACGCCTGATAGCTCGGCGATGGCGGCCAGCCAGGAGGCCTCGTTGATCTCGCCCGCCGATGGAATTGTTTGAGCGCTTGCGGGAGTACCGCTCGCGCCCATGCCCTCAGAGGTCGCCGGGCTTTCGGCGGACCGTAGATCAGGCCTCTTGCGGAACGCCAGAACGAGCGCGCGGAAAGGCTCGGTGATGCCCCAAATCGCGAACTGGAGCGAGCCGCGCAACAGGCCGATGGGTTTGTGACGGCGCGAAAGAAACCGACTGATCGCCTCTGTATCCCCATACATCAGCTCGGCGACCGTCTGGTAGTTTTGGGGCCGCAGATCATCGAACACGAGCTCCAAGCCAGCGCCCGAGGCTTTCGTGCAGCGCACGGCGACTTGCCCATGGGGCGCGCCCCCATGGGCGGGAATAACCGTAAGCCAACCGGTGGCGGCTTCATCCACATTCGATGGAAGGTTCTGGGGGCCGAGCGAAGCGACGCCACAGTCGGACGCGGACACATAGTTGATCCGGACTCGAACCTCCTCGTCTCCCAGAGTAAGGAGTCCAGTGCGGCTGATCGCAAGGCGCGGGTTCCGCTCTGCCTGGCGCCTTTCCGCGACCACGCCAAGAGCGACCCCAGCCACGATCAGGTTAAAGCAGCTCCAGATGCCGACCACCTGCATCGTTCCGGCGACGCCGGGTTCGTTGACATAGCGCCACGCCGCCGTCCCAGTAGCCACAATAAGGAATAGAAAAATAGCAACGAAAGGCCAGGCAAGGTCAGAGAGATGATCATGCTCCAGCGACACACCCTTAGAGGTGACGTTGAAAGTGGGCTTGCGCGGCGACAGGGCGACGGAACCGAGGGCCTTGATCAGGAAGACCCCCTGCACATACTCGTAAAGCTCCGACATCAAGGGCCAGCGGACATGCCCATATACATAGCTCTGCATCAGCATGTTCACGCTCATGTAGGACAGCGTGTAGGCCAAGGTCTCATCGAGGCTCGATACGAATATCTTGATGTCGAAAAAGATATGAAGCAGCGGCGCGATCATGAAAACGCAACGCGGAATCGGGAAGAACCAGAAGGCCATGCTAGACAAATAAGCGATGCGCTGGATCGGCTTTAGCCCCGCAAGCCGCATGGGATTCTTCAGTAGAAAAATCTGGAACATCCCCTGACACCACCGCGAGCGCTGCCCGATGAAACTCGAGAACGTCTCGGGTTGCAGGCCCGCGATGAGCGGCTTGTCCACATAAATACTCGTCCAGCCTTGCGAATGCAGCGCAAGCGCGGTCTCGCAATCCTCGGTGATGGTGATTCCCGAAAAACCGCCGGCGCTCGCCAGCGCCGCGCGCCGCAGCAACGCGGCCGAGCCACAGAAAAACGAGCCGTTCCATTTATCGAGGCCGCATTGCGTGACGCCGTAAAACATTTCGTTTTCCGACGGCATGCGCTCGAATGTGCGCAGGTTCCTCTCGATGGGATCGGGATTAAGGAACACATGGGGCGTCTGCACAAGAAAAAGCTTCGGATCCTGACTAAAATAGCCGACGGTCTCCCGCAGGAACCTGCGGAAGGGTGCGTGGTCAGCATCGAACACGACGACCACTTCGCCCGTGGAATGAACCAGTCCGTTGTTCAGATTGCCGGCCTTGGCATGTTCATTTCGAGCGCGTGTCAGATAGGTGGCGCCAAGCTCGCGACACAGGCCCTGCAGGGATAGGCGCCGACGGTAGGCCGCAGCGGCCTTGACCGGGTCCTTGTCGGCGCATTTCTGGTCCGTGCCGCCATCGTCCAGGAGCCATACCTTTAGTTTCTCGGAGGGATAATCCATGCCTTTGGCGGCGCAGATCGTCATCGCCAGAATGCTCTCGTCCTCATTGTAGCTGGGAATCAAGACGTCGACGGTCGGCAGTTTGGCGTCGTCTTCGCGCGGCAGCGATTTGCGGCGTAGGGGATCGACATTGATCAAAAGACTGATCGCCATGATGAACGCGCAAAACATCTCGGCGGCGAGCACGATGCAGCCGAAGCTGAAGCCCGCCACATCCGAAACCGGCGGGAGCGTGCTGGACAGACGCCAATATAGATAACGAAGCAGCACAGTACTCCCGAGCGCGAGAAAGAGCTGCTGCACCCAACTCCATCGCGGCAGGAACGAGAAGACGATAAGGCCGCAGACGGCGGTGGCGCTCAGGGCCGTCTGGGCCTGAACGCTGACCGGGTGGGTCAGGAGAAGAAGCATCATCGACCCGAAGAGGCCCCAGCAGACCCACCTCAGGCGGTGCAAGAGGCCGCTCAAAACAGCACCCGTAAATCCGCGGAGCCATAAATACCGGACTTCTGGTCTTTGTCCTGCTGGTAACCGAAGGACAGCCCGCCCTGAACCGGCCCGAACTGCACACCTGTCAGGAAAGCGCCAACCTGCCAGAGCGCATAAGTATTGTTGCCCATGAATGCCGACTCAGGCCCCAGGTAGAAGCCTTCAGGGAGCATGTAACCAACCCTCAGACGCGTGAAGAACTGGCTGTCATTCGTCGCGAAAGCGCCAAAAGCGGAGACCATGGTCCGCTCCGAGGGACGCGCGTAATAGTCGACGGCCCCCTTAAGGCCCAGGCTCGCGCCATTCGCTGAATTTTTGGGATCGGGCCGTGAAAGCGCGGTATTGAGCGCCATGCCGCCAAGGTAAACCGCGAACTTAGAACGGGGACCAACCCACTCATAACCACCCAGGGCTGCGGCTTCGACCTGCCGGCCTCGGATCTGCAAGTTGGTTGCGGAGAGATACTCATACGTCCCCGCAAGTGCTTCCACTCGCAGCCTTGCGCCGCTGGTGGACAGGGAGCCGGGGATGGCGGCGGTCGCGCCTGCTTCCAAAAAATAGGACTTCGATGACGAGCCGGTCGTCGATGCGTCAACGCTGACGATCCAGTCATCGATGATTTTGGGCGACGGCGTCGCGGGATACCAATCGGCCGAACGGGCTGGACTGATCATCAATGCGAACAGCACGCTTTTGGATACAGAAAAACCCACTCGCAACATCCACAGACCTCTTTACGAGCGCGCTATCGCCAACCGGCGAAAAACCAATGCGGTTGGGATAATATTGATGCTCGCAGGTAAAGTTCTGATTAAATATGGTGAAAAATTTTTATTTGAAATAAGATTACTATGCGTCAAATTTTCGATTAATATTCAGTAATCATGATTTTAGTACTTTAATGCACCGCTATAGGTATTTCTTATGCTTGGCAATTTAACTGGCAAAAGATTCGCGGACAGAACAAATCTTACGTGTTCGACAACCTCGCATTAAAAAACAGCTGCTTCGATTGATCTGTCACCATCGGCTTATCAAAGTTGAAAAGGGGAGTTAGGGCGAAGGATGAAAATAACATTCAGGTCTCTTGCCACAACTTCCCTTTAGCCACGCGGTAATGGGTGGTTGCGGTGCGCGCGGCGATGATCCGGATCACATGGGGGATGGTCTTCAATTTCCGAAGGATCACCTCCCTGCGCTTTGCGGATGGGGAACCAGCGCACTTCCATATCGCCTCGTTTAGCGGCGTCTCATCCCGCCTTGTCGCCGTCAGTTGCCGGTGGATGGCCAGCACCAATGGCAAGGCCACCACTGCGTCAGCCTCGACAATTCCCTGGATAACGCTCTGAGGAAACGAAGGGATGTAAGCCTGCTTTGCCCCGGCGCTTACCTTTTCAAGCGGCATCAACTCCTTGTCCGTCAGCGTGTTGAGCGAGGGGGAAGACTGGGGCGGATCAGGACGCATGACCACCCCCCCTCCCGGGATACTATCTACAGTAATAGAATGAATTATATAGAAAGGTACCCTGCATACCCCCAAACGGGGGGATGCCACCCCCTGTTTGGGTGAATGGGGACCGGCTCGGTTTTCGACATAAGTGGACTACGCGGCGGCATTTAGCGCCGCCTCCAACAGTGCCATCACGCGTTCAAACATGACGCTGCCACGCGCCTCATCCTCGAAGCGATCCGGGTAGCCTACGATCTTGATGTCCGAGCGGCAGCGTTTGCCGGGGCCCAGAACGATCTCCGACGCCTGCGCCATGATCTCTGCAACGGCTCGGGCCTGCTCATCGATCTGGTCGATGGGAGCCTCGAGCAGCAGAGCGTCATGGATGGGGGCACAGATCATGAAGCCCGCCTCCACCGCCATCGACAGGCCAAGGCGCATCATCGCTGCGCCATGGCTCTGCATCGGCCAGTTGAGGATGGAGCGTCCGTTGATGTCCGCGTGACAGCCCGGCGGATACTGGATGCGCCAACCGAAGACTATTTCCAGTGGCAGACCCAGCAGCGCGCGGTCCACATTCTCCTCCGCCCAGCGCCAGAACACGCGGTAGGTATCGCGATGCAGGCGCAAGAGTTCACGGGCCCTGACGACATGGATCCCCGACTGGGCGGCGATGCTCTCTGGCCCCATGCCGTAGTTGACCCCCAGCACGATGGCCTTACAGGCGTTCCTGATGTCGGGATGGGACTTCTTCGTAGCGTCTGGCGGAGCAAGGCCAGCCTGCTTGGCGAAGGCGATGTACGGATCGCCGCTGGGGTACGCCTCCCACAAGGCGTTGTCGCCTGAGAGCGCCCCGGCGTTGGCGATCTCCTGCGACGACCAGTCGATGTAGGCGATAGCCCTCCCCGGGGTAGGCTTGATCAGGTGGCGGATCTAGACAAAAGGACCAAAGATGAACCGGCTGTTGGACGGCTGGTTGCGCCCGGTCTTAGCCCGGAAGGTCGACAGGAGAGTCCGGTTGCGGCCATCGGGGCCGATGGTCAACTCATTCAAGCGAAGTTGGCCAAGCGAATGGCGCAACTCCCGCAGGGGCGAGATCACCGGGTAGGCGCGCGCCTGAGTGCGTAAGGTCTCGTCATCCAAGGCGATTGCGCCCGAGGGCAAGCGCGGCCACGGGATGCCACGCGATGAGAGGAACGCTGCAAACTTGGCGACAACGAATCTGCCGTGCTCGTCGACGCCAAAGTCAGCGTCAACGACTTCGATGAGACCGCGTTTGATAGCTGGCCAGTGCTTGACCAGCTGCATCCGAAGGCCGACGTCTACTGGAATGCCGTTGTTTTCCACAATGCCCACCGCAGCCATGTAGCGGCCCCGCAGAAGCGCCTGGGTGCATGTCGCAGCAGCACTCCATGGAGCAGGCTTGATTAGCAGGCGGATCCATAGTGCTGGTTGCGTTCGGCCTTAGCCCTTCCTTACAGGAGTAGATTCGACCTGTGAAAGGCTTAAACTTGAATTGGAATCGCCATGTCAATCGGAGCAGCAACACGCCATCCCCACACGATTTATGCTGAAAGCTCTTTGAGCGATAATGCAGGCTAAAATTCAGAATGGTGAATGGCGTTTCGCGAGTTTATCGAAATTGACATCGCTCTAGTTTCAGGGAAAATCCACTTAAAGCGGCTACGACCTCAGCAAGTGCTTTTTGTTTCTTTATCTAAAATAGCTACGAATTCCGATTTATTGGCGGTCACAACGAAAGCTTGCGGCAACGTCCCCAAATCGACTCTCCCGCAGTAGCATGAAGAATTTGTCAGTCACCGACCCAGCAAGTTCAGTTTGCGTCCCGCTCCCCGCACTATTTACTATTTATAATGTAGGGCCAATCCGCCAAGCACTTTCGAAAAGCGCGGATACCGGTGGTTGTAAGTTAGGGGGCGATCAGTCGAACATCGCCAGGCGCAATGCGCAGGTGGACCGTCTCGCCGCAGGTGTAGTCGTCGGACGCGCGAGCGGTAAGGCGAAGTCCGTTGGCTTCGAGGCGATAGAGGCTGTTGCCGCCAAGGTAGGTCGCTTTCGTCACTGTCGCGGCGAACACGTTCTCCCCCTCCGGCGCTGACGCGTGCAGCTCCACTGCCTCCACGCGCACTGCGATGGAGGGTTTGGCGCCCCCGGCATCAGGCGCCTGTGTCGAGCGTAGCTTGACGGAGCCGAAATCGATAAGGCTCCCACCCTGCGCCGCCTCGATCCCGAGGGGTTCGAGAATGTTCGACGAACCGATGAAATCCGCCACGTATCGATTGACCGGCGAGCGATAGACGTCTCGTGGGGCGCCGATCTGCTCGATGCGGCCGTTGCGCATGCAGATGATGCGATCAGCCAGGGCCATGGCCTCTTCCTGATCATGGGTGATGTGGATCGCCGTCATGTCGAAGAGGCGAATCATCTCCTGCAGCTCATCGCGCATGTGCTCGCGTAATTTGGCGTCTAGATTGCTGAGCGGCTCATCGAGCAATAGCAACTTCGGGCGAAGGACGGCGCTTCGAGCGAGCGCGACGCGTTGCTGCTGGCCGCCGCTGAGGCTTGAGGGAAAGCGTTGGGCGAACTCTTGGAGGCCAACTTGCGTCAACGCTTCATCCACTCTCGATCGGATCTCCTGAGTCTTGAGGCCGCGGCGCTCCAGCCCATAGGCGACATTTTCGAAAATCGTCTTGTGCGGCCATAGCGCATAAGACTGGAACACCATGCCGATGCCCCGGCGCTCCGGCGCCATTGAATGCTGGGCGGAGGCGATGAGCACGCCATCCAAGTGTATTTCGCCGCCAGTAGGCTCCTCAAGGCCCGCGATGCAGCGCAGTGTCGTCGTTTTGCCGCAGCCGCTGCCCCCCACAATGACGAGAATTTCGCCTGCGTGAACGGAGAAGGAAATGTCGTCGACTGCCTTTGTCGCGCCAAAGGCCTTGGTGAGGGAGCGGACATCGAGGACGGGAGTGGCGTGAATTTCCTGCATGATCAGCGTTCCAAAGTCTTGCGCAGGAGGCCGAACTTCCGGTCGGCCAGGTAGAGCACGATGAATACGAGGCTCGCTTGCGCCACTGCTATGGCGAAGGCGTGGGGCTGGGAGCCTGAACTCATATAGTTCCAGAGCACTGTCGGCATGGTGCGCGTGTCTGGCGTATAAAGCAGGATCGTGGCGCTCACCTCCATGAAGATGAAGATGAACAGCATGGTCCAAAGCGACAGGATCGCAGGCCGGATGAGCGGGATCGAAATATCCCACAGGGCGCGCAGGCGGCTCGCGCCGTTCATTCGCGCAGCCTCGGTCAATTCGCGCGCGATCTGGCTGAAGGCGTTGTTGGCCTGCCGCAGCCCATAGCCGAGATTGCGCAGGAAATAAGCGATCAGCAGAATGGCCATCGTGCCATAGATTGGGACGGACCAGCCGACGAAGGTCCAGATGAGGCCTACGCCAAGTATCAGCGCCGGGATGGCCGAGGGCAGGATGGTCACATATTCGACCAGCCGCGCGAATGTTTTGCTGGCCTGCGCCAGAACGAAGCTCATGCCTAGATAAAGGATCGTGAGGCCAAGGCCGCCGCCCGCCGATAGGATCAGAGAGTTAAATACGGGTGCGAGGTTGTCGCCGACGAGAATGGTCGCGTAGTTCTCGAGGGTGAAGACGCTCGGACGGATGTTCGCTGTCAGGAAGCTCATGAACGAGCCGAGCATCAGCGCGAAATAGGGCAGGATGACTGCTAGAAAAAGATAAAGCGCCACGAAGCAAAGGGCGGGTATGCGCCAGCCCCCGAGCTTCGCTGAACGCAGGCGCGCGCCTTTGCCAGTCACTGTGATGTAACGGCTCGCATTGCGTGTGATGCGGCGCTGGATGGCGGCGCCGATCAGCGCGACCCATAGCAAAAGGGTGCCCGCCGCCGCCGCAAGCGTTGGGCGCGCCGGCGTCACCGCCATATTCTGGTAAATGAGCGAGGGCAGGGTGTGAAAGCCCACGGGCGAGCCGAGAAGCGTCGGCACGGAGAAGTTCTCGGCCACCAGAACGAAGATGATGAGGAAGCTCGTCGCCAGCGTGGGAGCGATCAAGGGCAGTGTCATGCGCAGGCCCGTCCCTAGCGGCCCCACGCCCAGCATATAGGAGGCCTCTTCAAGGGAGGCGTCGATGGAGCGCAGGGCGGCGAAGATCGCCAGATAAGCGAAGGAGGCGTAGTGCAGCACATGCACCAGAACGATGCCCTGAAATGAATAAATGTCGAACAGGGTCCGCACCCCGGTCATCGAGCGAAACCAGGCGTTCAGGAACCCGGCATTGGGCGCGGCGAGCGCGATCCATGCCAGTGTCGTGATGAGGTTTGAGATTAGCAGCGGCACGAGAAGCAAAAGGGCCATCTGCGTGCGGCCGGGCATATCCGTCCGGGCGACGAGCCAAGCCAACGCCCCCCCCAGCATCAAGGCGAGGACCGAGACGATGGCGCTGAGCGCCATAGTGTTCCATAGCGCCTTGAGATAGGCGGAGGAGAGATAGGCGGTGCGCCAGTTCTCCAGTGTGAAGCCCGCATCGGCGGCGCCGGGCGCCCCGGTGCGCAGGGAGCCATATATGACGTAAAGGATCGGCGCGGCGATGAGCGCGAGCAAAAGGGCGAGGAACAGGAAGCCGCCGATGCGGCCTCCATCGAACGATCCGTGTTGCGCGCGCGTCTGGGTCATTGGGGCCGGGCGACCAGCTTGCGATAGGCGTCCATGACCGGCTGCAAGTTGGTCGAAGCGTCGGCGCGGTCATAGGGCGCGAAGGTGGCGGGCACCTTGTACCACTTCTCCTGCGCCACCGGCCGCTGATCCCTGAAATTGCGTCGCGCTGGGGCTCCGCCGAGCTTCTGCCAGATTCCATATCCTTCCTCAGTGAAGGAATATTCCTGGAAGAGCTTCGCGGCGTTTGGATGGGGCGCGTGGCGGGCGATGGCTTGTCCTGTCATCGGGCCGATGCCGGGCTCGGGCAGGGACCAGCGGATGGGCGCGCCGCGATCGAGAAGGGGCAAGAGCCCCGTCTCGCTGGCGTTGAAGAGAACCGCGATGTCGCCTGAGGCCAACGAGGCGGAGGCGGGCACAATGGCCGCGATGACGCGCGGCTTCAGGTCTCCGATCTTCTGCAGGAAGTCCGGGCCATATTGCTTGAGCCAGACATACCAGGGCAGATAGGCGACGCCGCCCGCCGCAGGATCCACCACGGCCGCTCGTCCCTTCCAGATGGGATCGACGATCCCCTCCCAGCGAAGCAGCTTCTTCGCTTCCTCATCGCTGACGAGGTCTGTGTTCCAGGCGATGCCGACAAGCGCGACGCGGGAAGCGTACCAGTAACCCGACCGCTTGGCGGCTTCATCGAAGGCAGCGTCATTCGAGATCTTGTATTCCAGCAGGGTTCCGGTGGCGGATTGCGCGTCGAGGAAGCCGGGATCGGTGTCCTGCACGATGTCGGCCACATGGCGGTTGGCGCGGATCTCCGCCAGCCAACGTTCCTGCCGCTGTCCGGTGTCGGCGGTGAATTTCTCCACCTTCACGCAGGGGAAGCGCTCCTGAAACCGTTTGACCTGTGCGTCCTGCGCCTGCACCCAGGTGCCATGATAGAGCATCACGCGCCCTTCCTTGCAGGCTTCCTCCAGCAGGGAAGCGGGCACGCCGGGCATTTCTTTCTGCATGAAGGCCCAGGAGGCCTGGAGCTTGGGGTCGGCGAGGCCTGCGCCTTGTGCGATGGCCATTGTCGCCCCTGCGGCGAGAAGACTCGCCGTCATGGCGAGGCGGGTGCATGCGTTTCTCATTCTTCCCCCCTGAGTCCAGTTTTTATGACAACAACCTGCGCATCATTTTGACAGAGGCGTCCGGGCTGACCAGCACGCGCGCCGCGCGCTCTGGCGACAGAAGCTCGCGCGCAGGAGCCATTGTGATCTGGCAGAGCGCCAGCATGGCGTAGTCGTCCAGCCCTTCCATCGCCTCCGCGATCAACCTGTCGTGGCGCTCCTTGTCTCCCGCCACGAGGGCGTCCTTCGCCCCCTCGACGCAAATGTCTTCGATCTGCGGGGTCGGCCCGCCCTTTGCCGCCGCCGCGACGCCCGCCCGTATGACGGGTAGGGCGCGTTTTGCGGTGCACAGGATCGCCACGCGGCCCGCAGAAGCGGCGATCTCCGCGCACATGGCCTCGTCCGCCTTCAACACGGGCAGTTCGAGGTGGGCGCGGGCGGCTTCGACCGCTGGACTGAATGTGGCGCCGGTGAAGATCACCCCGTCGGCCCGACTTGCGCAGGCGTGGCGCAAAAGCGCCGCTATGCGTTCGAAAACATCATCGGCAAGCACGCCATCAGCGCCGACATCCGCATAGAGGCTCTCGTCCAGAAGGTTCAGCACCTGCGCCTGCGGCCACAGGCGTGCGAAAGCCTCGATGATCGGCGCCATGGTGGGCCGATAGGGATGAACAAGGATGACGCGCTTGGCCATCTCCTTACGCGCTCACCAGCCGCTCGCCTTCCGCGACCAGTTTTTCGATGGCCTCTTCGACGACGTTCGGCCAATTAAGCGTTTCGATGTTCTTCAGGTTGGCGCTGACTTCGTCATAGACCGACTGGAAAGCCGGTACATTGAGCTGGATGGCCTCGGTCGACTCGCCCGTTGCGATGCGCACCAGCCGGTCGCAATCAATGGCGGGATGGTCCTGGAGCCTTGCAGCGACGGTCTTGACGATTTCTTCGTGCGAGGCGCCATCCGTCCCTACGCGCACCAGTTCGCCACAGACGCGGTGGGCGAAGCGGTAGGGAACCTTGTGCTCGTAAACGAGCACGTCGAGCGCCTCACGGGCGCCGGCGAATCCCAGCCGCGACTTGGATTCGAGTTCTCCCAGCTTGAAGTCGCCCTTCTCGATCACATCGGCCATGAATTCGGTCCAGGCGGCGACGTCGCGGGAGAATTCGTAGAGGTGATAGGCGTGATAGGTGGAGTCCGCCTCCTCTGAGAGGGTCACGTTAGCTGCGAACTGGCTGGCCAGACGGCCCGCGCCAATAGACGCGCCATTGATGACCGCTTGCAAGCCGAAGGGGTTCTTCTTTTGCGGGCGCCCGCTGCTGCCAGACGCATGTTCGTCGGCGAGTTCGAAGAAGTCGAATTCCGAGGTCATGAATAGGCGCAGGTCTTCGGCGAGGCGACCAAGTCCGACCGCGATCTGCGCCAGGATGAAGAAGGGCTCGGAAAAATGTTCTTCGGTGATGAAGAGTTCCTGCCAGACCTTGCCCACTTGCGAAAAGCCGAGGCGATGGCCGACCCGGTTGATGAGGTCCACCACAATGTCCCGGCCGCAATTGGGCGGCGGGGCGAGATCAAGCCGCTTGTCAGCCTGTTCGATGCGCTCGAAATGCTTATTGAAGCTCGCGGCCCAGGACAGAAGGTATTCGCCCAGCGAGGTGCGTCCTGCGTGTTGCAGGTGGTGATAGAAAGGCGCGATGGCCGTCATGTTGGGCTCGGCTCGGTCGAGCAGCGCCTTGACGAGACGGCGCAGGGCCACATGCTCGCGATGAAGGGCGTCGCGGAAGAACATGCGCGGCAGGGAGCCGCGCAGGCTTTCGGCGCGGTTGCGGCCCACGTGCAGCCAGGAGCCAGCGTCCTGTCCCACGGCTTCCACAATCCACAACTCGCGCGAGACCACGATGTCGCCGATGGAACGGTCGCGCGAGATGCGCTCGCAATCCGGGAGGAGGTCGATGATGCAGCGAGCTAGCGCCTTGGCGTCCGCGGTGGGAGTCACGCCCAGTTCGTGTGACGAGAGCACGCAGGCGAGATCGCCCGCCAGCATATATTTCGCGATGAAGGGATTGTTGCGGCCTTCGATGGCCAGAACGCCGTTGGCATATGTCTGCGACTTGGAGGCGGCGAGGCGTCCGCCCACGCCCTCGACGAATTTCCGCGCTTCCACCGGCGTTCCGCTCATGCCCGATACTCCCTCGATCCCCATTGGTTGAAGCAAGCCTATGGCGGGCGCGTGATTTGACAAAGCGCAATTATCAGATCGATTATCCCAGAATGCGCATCAATCTTGAAGTCAATGACATCGAGGCCTTCGTCGCCGTCGCCAGCGTCCTCAATTTCAAGGCCGCCGCCGCGCGGCTCCACATGTCGGCCTCAGCGCTCAGCCGCCGGGTGCAAAAGCTGGAGGATCTGCTTGGCGTGCGCCTGCTTGACCGCACCACGCGGCAGGTCACGTTGACCCTTGGCGGGCGGCAGTTGCTGGAGCGCTCATCGGAGATCCTGGCGCAGCTCGACGAAGCCGTGATCTCGCTGAAGGGAAACGACAGCCCACGCAACGCCAGCATAGCCATCGCCGCCATTCCCTCCATCGCGCACCGCTTGCTGCCCGACGCCTTGCGCCTGTTTCACGAGCGCTATCCCGCGACACGCGTCAGCGTCCGCGACATGACCACGAATGAAGTCGTCAACGCCGTGAGTTCCGGAGAGGCCGCCTTCGGCATCACCTCCTTCGTGCAGCATGACCCGACGCTTGAATTTCGCCCGCTAATCCGCGGGCGCATCGTCGCAGCCATGCCCAAGGATCATCCGCTCGCAGCCAAGGAGCGCCTGCGCTGGACGGATCTGCGCGATCACGCTGTCATTAGCACGTGGAAAGGAGCGGGCATCCGCATGGTGATGGATGTCGACCTTGCGCGGGCCCGCGATCGCCTCTCCCCCCTTTTCGAAGTGCAGCAGATGTACACAGCGCTGCGTTTCGTCGAGGAGGGGCTGGGGATCGCTCCTGTGCCGGATTTCTTTCTCGGCCCTAACGAGCGTGAGCGACTAAACGTTGCGCCTTTGATCGAGCCCACTATTTCAGTCGATTTGGGCGCAATCCTGTCGCGCCGCCACAAGATGACCTCGATGGCCCAGCATTTACTGGATTCCATCGTCGCCAGATTCACGTCGCCGAACGAGAGCTGATACGCTTGAGCGTCTTGATCTGTTCAATTAGGAGCCCGAAAGACCAAATCAAGCGTTGCCTACTCGCCGAAGAGCCCCGCCGTCAGAATCGAGGGTTGATCAGGCTGCGCACATCGCGCTCGCTGCCGCCTGTAGATGAACCATTAGATTAATTCGTAATTTCAATAATATAAACGTTATTTCCTTTATCCCTATAGGCGCGCCATTCAAACCTCTGAAAACCGTACACTCACCGCATCTCTGCGTTTGCGCGTGCTTCCTGTTGGATTTTTTGCGGAGCCACAGGGACAAGCATGTGCATGGCGCTGTCGCGCCTTTCACGAAGCGGTAGCGCTCGCCGATGAGATCATATGCGCGCTTCAAATTGTGCGACATGGCGTGAGCGAATGGTCGGTCGAGATGTCCACGGGAAGAACAGGGTTGAGTTTCTCAGTATCCTGACCCGCCTCTGCGAGCACCCAGCGGATGCCCAGATGACGCTTGGGCTTGATTCGTAATTTCGCGCAGCTTGAACTCGTTCGTCATGCGCGCAAACCATGTCAATCAGCAATGACAGCCTGAATAGCCCGCTCAGTACAGACAAAGCCGGCGAGGTCCCGTTGATGGCCAGGCTGACCGGCGCTGTTCCTAGCCGAACGCTTTCGGTCGGATCCTTCGGAAGTCTGCAAAATTAATTGCTCTTGCGGAGACAGATATTCGATGAAAGTATTCCCATTGGAGGAAAAACGATGCGTTTTACTGCTTTCGAATCTGTAGCCGAGAAGTCGGCCGGACGCATTGAAGCCGCCTACGCCGAGGGTAAAGAAATACAGGCAGCCTGACACCGCCGAACAGGAGCTACCTATGACCGCCAACCATGGATACATCGCGCCTTCCCGCAGGCCGGGGGAATTGGGCGTTCATTCGATTGATCACTGCCACATGGTCGTGCCTGATCTGAAGGACGCGCAACATTTCTATGAATCGTTCGGGTTGGACGTTCGCGAAAAAAACAATGGGCTCAGTCTGCATGCCCATGGCGATCCCCATAAATGGGTCTCGATCGGCGAAGGCGCGCGCAAGCGTTTCGGCTATCTTTCCTTCGCCCTTTTCGAAGAGGACTTCGCGGCCTTCGGCAAACGCCTTCAAGATGAAGGCGTGGCTCGCATGGATCCGCCGGCCGGAATGGATTCAAACGGCTATTGGTTCCGCGATCCCGACGGCAACGCGATCGAGGTGAAGATCGCCGCCAAGACTTCGCCCAATGCGAAATCGATCTTTGCGGAACCCTCGGTGCCGGGCGGCCAACGCGGGGCGCCCTATCGCAGCACCGCATCGCGGACACGGCCTCGTCGTCTTTCGCATGTTCTATTGTTCACGCCTGATGTATCACGCGCGCTCAGCTTCTACTCGCGCATCTTGGGCCTGCGGCTGTCGGACCGCTCCGGCGACATCATCGCCTTCATGCACGCCATCCACGGCAGCGATCATCATCTGGTCGCCTTCGCAAAGTCGAACGCGCCCGGACATCACCATTACAGCTGGGACGTCGGATCGGTCTCAGATATTGGCCTTGGCGCGACCTATATGCTCGAGCAGGGCTATGAGCGCGGCTGGGGGCTGGGCCGGCATGTTCTTGGCTCCAACTTCTTCCACTATGTGCGCGACCCCTGGGGCAGCTACAGCGAATATTCGGCGGATATCGACTATGTCCCCGCCGATTGCGATTGGGATTCCGGCGACCATCCCCCACACGACAGCCTCTATGTCTGGGGGCCCAACCTGCCGGAAGACTTCATTCAGAACTTCGAAGCTCCATGAGCCGTCTGAAAAGCGGCGCGCAATAACAGGAATGAATGATGTCGGAAGGCTTGAAAGCGGTTGAAGGCGATACGATCGAGACGCCGGTCCTGATTGTCGGCGGCGGTCCCTGCGGGCTGATGCTCGCGAATGAATTGGGACGTCGCGGCGTTGAGGCGACCGAACGATAGCAACCACTCTTGCAACCACGCGGCGCTTTGGAGGCGTCGCCCTAGTGAGCAGCAACCATGATCATCGACATCTACACCCATCTCGCCCCGAAGACCTTTCTCGACCGCATGGTCGCTCTGGCTCCCAAGCTGGGGAACATCGCCAATCGTCTTCTGGCGGTGAAGCCGCTCTATGATCTCGATCTGCGGTTTCGCGATATGGATACGGTTCCCGACTATAGGCAGCTCATCAGCCTTCCCAATCCTTCGCTCGAGGAGATCGGGCCCGCCGAAACCGGGCGCGAACTGGCGCGTATTGCGAATGACGAAATGGCTGAGCTCTGCGCAAAGCATCCCGACCGCTTCGTTGGATTTGCAGCATCCGTTTATCTTGACGATGTCGACAGCGCGATCCTTGAGGCGGAACGCGCCGTTCGCCAACTCGGGGCGAAGGGCGTGCTCATTTATAACCATGTCGCTGGCCATCCTCTCGATGAGGCGCGGTTCCGTCCCTTCTTCGCGGCAATGGCGGCGCTCAATCGCCCGATCTGGCTGCATCCTACGCGCACAGCTGCGGTGAAGGATTATGCGAGCGAAGAGAAGTCCCGCTTCGAGATGTGGTGGTGCTTCGGCTGGCCCTACGACACCTCCGTCGCCCTGACGCGCCTCGTTTTCGACGGCCTTTTCGATCGCCATCCCGATCTTGAGCTCATCACCCATCACTGTGGCGGCATGATTCCGTTCTTCGATGGCCGCGTCGGCCCCGGCCTTGAGGTGCTGGGCGGGCGCACCACGGACGAAGACTATTCGCATGTGCTGCCGTCGCTGAAGCGTCCGCACATGGAGTATTTCAAGCTTCTCTACGGCGACACGGCCATGTTCGGCGCCACAACCGGCGTGAAATGCGGACTTGATTTCTTTGGTCCTTCGAAAATCGTCTTCGCCACTGACGCCCCACTTGGGCCCATTCGTAAGACATATGACGGCATCGCCGCCATGGAGCTGAGCCCGGCTGACAAGCAAGCGATCTTCTATGGCAACGCTGCGAAGCTGCTGCGGCTTTGATCAGTGGCGATGATCTTGCGTTGCTAGGAGAACGGGCATGTTGAAGCTCTATACTTTTCATAATTCGATCTGTACGCAGAAGGTGTTCATCACTCTTGCGGAAAAGCAGATCGAATATGTGACGCATAACGTCAACTTGTTCACCAACGAACAGTTCAGCCCTGAATATCTGAAGATCAATCCCAAGGGCGTCGTTCCAGCGCTCGACCATGACGGGCGAATTGTGACGGAGTCGACGCTCATCTGCGAATATCTCGACGATATGTTCCCGGAGCGTCGGCTGGTTCCTGCCGATCCGTTTCAGCGGGCGCGCATGCGTCTTTGGAGCAAGGCGGTCGATGAAAATCTTTTTGAGGCCACGCGCGAGTTGAGTTTCTCCGCGATGTTTCGCGATCGCATGAAAAGCATGACGCCTGAACAACGTGAAGGACGGTTCCGTAATGTCGGCGATCCCATCAAGCGCGCTCGTCTGGAGTCAGCTTACGCGGAAGGCGTCGAAAGCCCTTACGTTTATCAGGGAATCGCAGCCTTCGAGACAGCGTTCTCGAAGATGGAGAAAGACCTTCAAAGCAGCCCCTGGTTGCTTGGCTCAGAAATGAGCTTGGCTGACGTCAACCTGATGCCGTTCGTTGCGCGTATCGCATATCTCGATCTCCTCGATATCTGGATCGCGAATCGACCCGCGACGCAATCATGGTGGGCCAGCGTGCAGAAACTGCCCACGTTCAAGGCGTCGGTTCCGGACAAGCTCGAAGCCGCCGACTTTGCTGCGATGGCGACTTCAGGCGACAAGATCAAAGACCGGGTCGCCGCGCTGCGAGATCAATATGTAGCGCAATGCGCGGCTATCTAAAATGCATTGTGCAGCATCTCGGACGAGGAAGCGACTGACCAGATGAGTGCAGAGCAGCGCCGTATTTGGGAAGAACTAGACCGCCAATATGAAACCAGTTGCTGCGCGCAGATCGCTCGTCATGCCTTGAAGGTTTCCTTTGCTGATCTGCCTCCCGATGTGGTGCATCATGCCAAGCGAAACCTGCTTGACGGATTGGGTTGCGCCATTGGTGGTTTCAAGGCGCCGGGTCGCGCGGCCTGCGAGGCGACGGCGCTCGCTCTTGGCGGGCCACCGGAAGCGACGATTTTCGGTAGCGGCCTGAAGACGGGCGCCAGCAGCGCGACGCTCGTCAATTCATTCATGCTCCGCTTTCTGGAATATAATGACATTGGCGGCGGCAATCACAATGAGGAGGCCATTCCGGCGCTCTTTGCGGTTGCAGAGGCGCATCGCCGGTCGGGTGCTGATTTTCTAACGGCCCTCGTCATCTCCTATGAGATTGGCGCCCGCGTGATTCTAGCAGCGCAAGGCGGCGCATCGGCCTATGATCGGCATGGATGGTCGACGGACGCTCGTGGGGGCATAAACATGCCTCCCGCCATCGCGCGTCTGATGGGGCTGAGCGTTTCGCAGGCTGCGCACGCCATCGCAATATGCACCAGCCGCGGCATTCCGCTTGGAATTCTTGACGCTGATGGCGAAGAAAATTCCATGGCCAAGAACCTGCGGTTCGGCGCCATCACGCGCGACGCGATACTCGCCTGCACGCTGGCTAAGAATGATTTTACCGGGCCCTTGCGCGTGATCGAAGGCGAGGGGGGCTATCAGCGTAGCGTCATGTGCGGCGAGATGGATCTCTCCGCGCTCACGGATTTTTCCGGCTGGAAAATCCGTGACACGCGCCACAAGACTCTATGCGTCAATGGCAGCACTCATGGCCATGTATTCGCCACCATCGCGATCGTGACTGAACATGATCTCAGGCCGGCCGATATCGAGCGCGTCATCATTGGCGCGAGCGCGCGTGAGGCTCGCCATACGACCGCCATCGCCAAGAAATATCCGCGCAACGCGGAGACGGCGGACCACAGCGCCTATTATGCGAACGCATTCGCGATCAAGCATCGAGGATTCGGGCCAAGCTCGGCGGATCCAATTCATTTCACCGATCCGGAGATCGTCGAACTTATCGAGCGGATCGAAGTTCATGCGGATCCGCAACTTCCTCCGCGCGGTCGCGGCGGCGTCAGCGAGATACATACTAGGGATGGGCGAGTCTTCCGAAAACATTGCGAAGCGCTGGTCGATGAGCAGAGCGACGCTGTTCTTGAAGCCAAGTTCCGCGAGATGGCTGAGGAAGCGATGCAGCGCGCCGCCGTCGATGCGCTGATTGACGCCATCTGGACTGTGGATCGCGCGCCGAACCTTGATAATCTCGCAAAGATGATGACTTTCGCTCCCCGAGGCTGACATGAAATCTTTGACACACCAGCTGGCGGCGTTCGTCGCTTTTTGCGCGACGGCTTGCGCGGGCGCCAAAGTCTATGCAGCCGATTTCTATCAGGGCAAGACGCTTACGATCATCGTGGGGTTCAGCTCTGGCGGCGGCTATGACATGACGGCGCGGCTCTATTCGCGTCACTACGGTCGGCACCTGCCAGGAAATCCGCAAATCGTCGTCAGCAATATGCCGGGCGCTGGAAGCGTCGTGGCGGCGACCAATCTTTATGGCGCGCAGCCGCAGGACGGCACCCGCCTTGGCATCGTCGCTGGCGGCGCCGTCATTGAGCCGTTGCTTGGCGTGCAGGCCAAATATGATGCGCGCAAGTTCCAGTGGATTGGCGGGCGTAGCGTCGAGCCGAGCATTTGCGCCATCTGGCACGAGTCCCCCGTCAAGACGATGCAGGATGCGATGACGAGTGAAGTGATCGTCGGCGCTTCTGGGCCGGGGTCGCGTACGCTGACCTATCCAAAATTGCTGAATGAACTGATCGGTACGAAGTTCAAGGTCGTTACGGGTTATCCCGGCAGTAACGAAATCAGGCTCGCCATGGAGCGCAAGGAGGTGGGCGGTCAGTGCGGGCTTGCATGGGGCACGGCCAAGACGCGCCTGCCCGATTGGCTCACCGAACGCAAACTGACCTTGCTCACGCAATTTGGGCTGACGCCAGCCAGCGATCTGCCGGACGTTCCGCTTGCCGCCCAATTCGCCAAAAATGAACGCGATCGAAAGGCGATTGAGTTTCTCGAATCCGACGCCATTCTCGCCTGGCCACTCTTTGCGCCGCCAGCCACGCCGCAAGAGCGCATGGCGGATCTGCGCCAGGGTTTCTCCGCCATGCTCAGGGATCCAGAACTTCTCGCCGATGCGCAGAAGCAGGGGCTCGACGTGGAAGAAGTTTCAGGGGCGACGTTGCAGAAAGTGATCGAGGATCTCTATGCGACCCCGAATGACGTTCTCGAAGTGGTGAAGCGTTCGATGGCGGAATAGCGCGCAATCAAACCGGCCTGCCTCGATTGGCTGCAGCCCGCGAACCCTTGCGGGGTATCCAAGCCGAATGACGAAGGTTAGATTGCGCGCGCGGCCGCCAAGCGACGCAGCTTGGGCGGAACTTTGGGGGAGGTCGATAGCCATGAAATTTGGACAGAAGGCAATGGCATGTATGGCGCTTGCTTTCGGCCTTTGGGCGGGCGCATCCGCACAGGGGCAGGCCCAGCCCTTTCCAAGCCAGACGATCCGCATCGTTTCGCCCTATCCCGCCGGGGGCCTCGGAGACATTTTGCCGCGCATCGTGGCGGCGGGAATGAGCGAGCGAACTGGCGCCCTTGTCATCGTTGAAAACGTTCCCGGCGCAAGTCAGGTGATTGGCGTTGAGGCGGTAATGAAAGCCAAGCCCAATGGCTACACCCTGCTTTTCGCAAGTTCGACGAGCATGGGCATCAACGTCGCAGCGTCCAAAAGCCTGCGCTATGACCCCGTTCGGGATTTCGCGCCCATCGGCATCTCTTTCTCAACCCCGCTTTATCTCGTCGTAAATCCCAAGCTTCCCGTCCATTCAGTGAAGGAGCTGGTCGATTACGCGAAGAAAAATCCGGGCAAGCTGTCCTTCGCATCTGGTGGAACAGCTTCATCGAACCACCTTGCAGGCGAAATGTTCAAGGAGCTCGCGGGCGTCGATATCATTCATGTTCCCTTTAAAGGCATGGGCCCCGCGCTCACGGACCTCCTTGGTGGACATGTGGATATGATGTTCGGTAGCGAGGGCGCTGAACAGGCGCGGCAGGGAACGGTGCGGGCGCTCGCGGTGAGCACTGCTGAAAGATCCCTCACGGCGCCGGAAATCCCGACCATGCAGGAAGCAGGGGTCGCTGGTTATGACCTGAGCATCTGGTTCGGCTTCATGGCGCCCACAGGCACGCCGGAGCCCATCATCGACTATCTTTCACGCGAGATTCAGGCGGCGCTCTCCGATCCAAAGGTCAAGGCGCGGGCGAATGGCGCGGAAGTAACCCCCACCACCCCGCAAGAGATGGGGCGGCGCATTCCCCAGGACATCACGATGTGGCGCAAGCTGATCCAGGACGCCCACGTGACCCTTCAATAGGAGAAGTTTTTATGGCCAGTGGTCCGATCCATATCGGGATCGTCGGCGCGGGCATCGGCGGTCTCGCCGCCGCGTCCTTATTGTTGAAACGCGGCTTCGAGGTCACGGTTTTTGAACAGGCGGGAGCTTTTGCGCGCGTCGGCGCAGGCATTCAGCAAAGCCCGAATGTGATGAAGGTGCATCGTGGACTCGGCATTGAGAAGCGCTTGCGTGAGTTGGCTTTCGCGCCGTTGACTTCACTTAACCGTGACGCCGTCACGGGCGCGACGACGAATGAATTTCCGCTCGGCCGCGAAGTTGAGGAACGTTATGGCGCGCCCTTCCTCGCCATGCATCGCGGCGATTTGCATGAGGCGCTGGCCGATCTCGTTCCAACGAGCAACTTGCGGCTCGGTTACAAGTTGAAGGCGATCGATCAGGATGGATCGAAGGTCCGCTTGAGCTTTGAAAATGGCGAGATCGCCAGTCTTGACGCAGTCGTCGCGGCTGATGGCGTGCATTCGCTGGTGCGCGACTATGTGTCGGGTCCGGAGCAGCCGAAGTTCACGGGCCGCGTCGCCTATCGAACGACCTATCCGACTTCGCTCCTGAGGGGCGTTGATATCGGTTCATCACGCACCAAGTGGTGGGGCGCCGACAGGCATATCGTCATCTATTACACGACCGCCGCGCGCAATGAGGTTTATTTCACCACCAGCACGCCGGAAAAGGCCGACTGGATGACGCGTGAAAGCTGGTCCACCAAGGGCGATCTGGAAGAACTGAAGGAAGCGTTCAAGACGTTTCATTCGGACGTTCGTGCGGTCATCGCAGCGGCGCCTGAGGTTCACAAATGGGGCATCTTCGAACGCGATCCCTTGCCCAACTGGACCAAGGGCCGCATCACTCTGCTTGGGGACTCATGTCATCCAATGACGCCTTATATGGCGTCAGGCGCCGCCATGGCCCTTGAGGATGCCGTGATACTCGCCCGCGCGTTTGATAGTTTCGATGGAGTGGAGCGCGCCTTTGGGGCTTATGAAGCGACGCGCAAGCCGCGGACATCGGCGGTTCAGGCTGGCTCTGGCGCGAATACCTGGATGCGCAACGCCACCAATCCCGACTGGCTCTATGGCCATGATGTCTGGACCGAGCAGTTGACGCTGGGCTGATGATGGGGCGGCGCCGGGAATGTCCCGGCGCCAACTCGCTCAGGTGCGCTGCGGTCCTTCCAGCGCCTTCAGCACTCGCTCAGGCGTCATCGGGAACTGACGCATGCGCACGCCTGTCGCATCGAAGAACGCATTGGCTATGGCGGCCGCTGTGGCGCCCATGACCTCTTCGCCGGCGCCGGTGGAAGGTTCGTTCATGCGCTGAACGACGACTGGCGTGACTTCGGGATGTTCGGCGAAGCGCAAGACCTGATAGGTGCTCCAGTCGAGGCTGGTGACGCCATTGTCGTCGAATGCCACTTCCTCCTTCAGCACACGGCTTACAGACTGGATCATCTGGCCGACCATCTGGTTTTCGACGAGCGCCGGATTGACCGTGAGGCCGCAATCCATCGCGCCATAGAGCTTCTTGGTGATGATGACGCCAGTCTTGCGGTTGACCTCGATCTCGGCGACGGCCGCGCCATAGGACACATGGTGCGTGCCTAGCGCGACGCCACGGCCGCGAACGACATCGCCGCTGGGCGCCTGCGAGCCCATGACCTTCGGTTGCCAATTAGCGGCTTTGATTGCGGCGTCGAGCACGCCGAGCCAACGCTCGTCGCCAATGTTGCGGCGACGGAAGGCGACTGGGTCCATCTTAACGGCGACCGCGAGTTCATCGATCGTCTGCTCGGAGGCGAATGCGAAAGATAGATCGAGGGGCGAACGCAGCGCTGCGCCGCGCAGATAATTCACCATCGGCGCCGCATGGCTCGTCACGCGGCGGTTGGCGATCTTGTACATGGAGCCGGTGCTGATGGGATTTACCGTGATCGATCCCGACCCGCTTGCGCGCTCCACGCCCGCCTTGGTCCTTGCGCTGTCCGAGACCGTTGAAGTGATGGTCCAGCCGTGCTGCCAGCCATCATATTCATAGGCGATGATATCGCCTTCGGCGTTCACGCCCGCGCGCACTTCAGCGGCATGGGCCGGCCCGTAGTTGTCCCATCCGAGTTCATCCCAGCGCATGAATTGCACACGCACGGGCTTGCCGGTCTCCGTCGCCATTATGGCGGCAGCCTGTGTTGCGTCCTCATAGCAGGAGCGACCGAAGGTGCCGGAACCCTCGAAATACTGAACGCGGATCTTGCCTTCGGGAATGCCGAGCACTTCGGAGACCTGCTTGCGAGAACTATAGACGTCCTGCGTCGGCGATTTGATCACCAGCTGTTCGCCC
>CANGOK010000003.1 GCA_947455285.1 Beijerinckiaceae bacterium
CATTCCCACCCGCTCGACTTCGACATCGTCGCCCGCGCGCTTCAGCTTGGCCATTTTCCCTATGTCGGCCTCATCGGCTCGGCAACGAAGCGGGCGCGGTTCGAGAGCAGGCTGAGGGATTTAGGCTTGGACGCGGATCGTATCGCGGGCCTCGTCTGCCCAATCGGCGTGCCCCGAGTGCGGGACAAAAGCCCCGCCGTGATCGCCGCCACCGTGGCCGCAGAGCTGCTGCGGCGACGGGATTAGCCGCCTTTCACATAAATTCGTTTTCGTTCCGTTCCCATCTTCGCCCTGATCGTGGCATAGATGAACCTGAAACGAATCAGGACCCAACCGGCAGGACCATGGCCAGCAACGATCTTTTCGGCGGCGCCGCCGCGCGCAAGCAAGCCCCCGCAAAAGCCGCCCCCGAGCCGAAACAGGCTGCGCGCGCCAGCGGCACGCCCGGCGAGGCGGGCTATACAGCCGCCTCCATCGAGGTGCTGGAGGGGCTGGAGCCAGTGCGCCGTCGCCCCGGCATGTATATCGGCGGCACCGACGAGACGGCCCTGCACCATCTCTTCGCCGAAGTGCTCGACAACTCCATGGACGAGGCCGTGGCAGGCCACGCGACCTGGATCGACGTGTCCTATGAGGAGGATGGCTGGCTCTGCGTGAGCGACAACGGGCGCGGAATCCCGGTCGATCCGCACCCCAAATTCCCCAAGAAATCCGCTCTCGAAGTCATCATGACGACGCTCCATGCGGGCGGCAAATTCGATTCCGGCGCTTACCAGACCTCGGGCGGCCTGCATGGCGTCGGCGTTTCAGTGGTCAACGCGCTGGCCGAGCGGCTGGAAGTCGAGGTGGCTCGTGGCCAGACGCTCTATCGCCAGATCTTCGAACGCGGCCATCCCGTCACCAAGCTCGAAACCGTCGGCAAGGCGCCGAACCGGCGCGGCACGCGCGTGCGCTTCCGTCCCGATGACCAGATCTTCGGCAAGGGCGCGCAGTTCAAGGCGGCGCGGCTGTTCCGCATGGCGCGGTCCAAGGCCTATCTCTTCGGCGGCGTCGAAATCAGGTGGCGCTGCGCCCCCTCGCTCGTCACCGACAGCACGCCTGCCGAGGCGGTGCTGCGCTTCCCCGGCGGTCTGAAGGATTATCTGGCGCAGGATATCGAGGGTAAGCTCACGGTCGTCGAGCAGTCCTTCACCGGCAAGGTGCAGAAGCCCGAGGGCCATGGCTCGGTTGAATGGGCGGTTTCTTGGCTCGGCGAGGACGATGGCTTCGTCCATTCCTACTGCAACACCATCCCGACGCCCGACGGCGGCTCCCATGAGGCGGGCCTGCGCAGCGCTCTGCTCCGCGGCCTCAAGGACCATGCGGAGCGCATCGGTCAGGCCAAGCGCTTCGCGGCCGTCACCAGCGACGACGTGATGAGCGGCTGCGCCGGCCTGATCTCGATCTTCTATAGGGAGCCGGAGTTTCAGGGCCAGAACAAGGGCCGCTTGATGTCGGTCGGCGCGACGCGCATCGTCGACCAGACCGTCCGCGACGCTTTCGACCACTGGCTGGCGGCCTCGCCATCGCAGGCCCTCAAGCTGCTCGACTGGACCGTGGAGCGCGCCGAGGAGCGCCTGCGCCGCCGCGCCGAAAAAGATGTGGCCCGCAAGACCGCCACGCGCAAGCTCCGCCTGCCTGGAAAGCTCGCAGATTGCTCGAATACTTCCGCGCAAGGCTCTGAATTATTTATCGTTGAGGGCGATTCTGCAGGCGGCTCCGCCAAACAGGCGCGCGACCGAACCAATCAGGCCGTGCTGCCGCTGCGCGGCAAGATCCTCAACGTCGCTTCCGCGACCAAGGACAAGCTCAGCGCCAACCAGCAATTGTCTGACCTCTCGCAAGCCCTTGGCTGCGCTGGCGGGTCGCACTATCGCGAAGCTGATTTGCGCTATGACAAGGTCATCGTGATGACCGACGCGGACGTCGACGGCGCCCATATCGCCTCGCTGCTGATCACCTTCTTCTATCGCCAGATGCCCAAGCTGATCGAAGGCGGGCATCTCTATCTTGCGGTGCCGCCGCTCTACAAGCTCACCCAGGGCGCCAAGATCGCCTATGCGCGCGACGATGCACACCGAGCCGAACTGATGAAGACCTTCTTCACAGGCAAGGGCAAGGTCGAGATCAGCCGGTTCAAAGGCCTTGGCGAGATGATGCCCGCGCAGCTCAAGGAAACGACGATGGACCCGCGCCGTCGCACCCTGCTGCGGGTCGAGATCAAGCCCGAGGATTCCGCGGGCACAGCTGATTCCGTCGAGCGCCTGATGGGCAACAAGCCGGAAGCCCGCTTCACCTTCATTCAGGAACGCGCTGCATTTGCCGCCGAGCAGGATTTGGTGGATATCTAGAGCCTGACAACGGGGAATGATGATGATCGACCAGCCCAACCTGCAGGAAGCTCCCGCCGCCCGCTATAGCCTGTCAGCGATCTTCTTCCACTGGGTGAGCTTCGCCCTGATCGTCTTCGTGGGCGCTCTCGGTCTGGCGTTCGGGCTCATCCCGCGCCCTAATCGGCTTTTCTGGATCAATATCCACGCCGTCGTCGGGCTTGCCGTGCTGGCGCTCGCCGTGATCCGCATCGGCTGGCGCTTCCGCAATCCGCCTCCCGACTATCCCGAGGGGACGCCTGCGCTCACCCGGAAGCTTTCGGCGCCCGTCCATTGGCTGCTCTACGCCCTTATGGTCATCCTGCCGCTGGTGGGGATCGTCGCCTTTGTCTGGCACGCGCGCGTCTTCGATTTCGGCCTGTTCAAGATCGATTTCGGCGTGGCTTCCAACAAGCCGGTCTATGAGGCTGCCGAGGAGATCCACGAGTTCCTCGCCTTTAGCCTCTTTGGCCTTGTGGGCCTGCATGCGCTTGCCGCCCTTTGGCATCATTTCATGCGCAAAGACGGGACTTTGGCGCGCATGTCGCCATGGGCGCGCAGCTGAGGCTTTACAGCGGCGCCTTGTGAAATCCATTGACTTTCCGCCAAAGGGCCGTATGACTTGCGCGTCGAACGAGAGGCCCACGCGTGCCCGTCCGTCAATTCCGTTGCAAACCGTGCAGCGAGGTTTTCTCAGCAAACGCGTAAAGTGGCGATCAGCGCGGTCCTTCGCGCCCTTACGCCCAGGCGTCCAGAATGACATTTAAAGACACAGGACTCAGCGAGAAGGTTCTCGCAGCCGTCGAAGCCGCCGGTTACACGACCCCCACCCCGATTCAGGCGCAGGCCATTCCCCACGCCCTGCAGGGCCGCGATGTTCTCGGCATCGCACAGACCGGCACCGGCAAGACAGCCGCCTTCGTGCTGCCGATGCTCTCCCGACTCGAACAGGGCCGCGCCCGCGCCCGTATGCCCCGCACCCTGATCCTCGAACCGACCCGTGAACTCGCCGCGCAGGTCGAGGAGAACTTCCTCAAATATGGCGTGAACTCGCGCCTCAACGTGGCCCTGCTCATCGGAGGCGTGTCCTTCGCCGATCAGGAGGCCAAGATCATGCGCGGCGCCGACGTGCTGATCGCGACGCCCGGTCGCCTGCTGGACTTCTTCGAGCGCGGCAAGCTGCTGCTTCAGGGCATCGAGATCCTCGTGATCGACGAGGCGGACCGCATGCTCGACATGGGCTTCATTCCGGACATCGAGAAGATCTGCAAGCTTGTGCCCTTCACGCGCCAGACCCTGTTCTTCTCGGCGACCATGCCGCCGGAGATCACGCGCCTGACCGAGGCCTTCCTGCACAATCCCGTGCGTGTGGAAGTCGCCCGCGCCGCATCCACCGCGACCACCATCACCAAGGCCCTCGTCGCCTCCGCTGGTGGCGGAGCCAAGCGCGAGACCCTGCGCCGGCTCATTCGCGGCGCTGAGAACCTGAAGAACGCCATCATCTTCTGCAATCGCAAGCGCGATGTGGCGATCCTGCACAAGTCGCTGACCAAGCACGGCTTCCGCGCTGGCGCCCTGCATGGCGACATGGACCAGACGGCCCGCATGGCCTCCCTTGAAGGCTTCAAGACTGGCGATGTCGATCTGCTGGTGTGCTCGGATGTGGCCGCGCGCGGGCTCGATATTCCGGACGTGAGCCACGTCTTCAACTTCGACGTGCCCACCCATGCGGAAGATTATGTCCACCGTATCGGCCGCACGGGCCGCGCCGGACGTTCCGGCACCGCGCTGACCATCGTCACCCGCGACGACACGAAATATGTCGATGGGATCGAGAAGCTCACCGCCGAGAAGATCAACTGGATGGGCGGCTCACTCGACGACATCGTAGAGACCGAAGATCAGGGCGACGAACGCCGCAGCCGCCGCCGTGGCGAGGGCTCGCGCGGTGGTCGTCCGGAACGCGGACGTTCAGACCGCAGCCGCGGCCGCAACCGGGAGCCCGAATCAGCTGCTCGCGCGGAACGCTTCGCCCGCGCCGAACAGGCCGCCGACGAGCAGCCGCGCGAAGAGCGCCCTGCCCGCGAAGAACGCCCTGCCCGCGCCCCGCGCCCCACTCGGGAAGTGCGTGCCGAAGAACAGCCGCGTTACGAACAACCCCGTGCGGCGCAGCCGACCGGGGATCGCCGCCGCCCTGATCGTCGTCGTCATCACGACGATGACGACACGCCTGTGGTGGGCCTTGGCGATCACGTTCCCTCGTTCCTGCTGCGCCCTGTGCGCCTGCCCACGAAAGCCGTGGCTGTCGAGGACTGAGGGGTTCAGCTTTCCAAAGCTATAGGCTAGTCTTCCTCCTGATCATGCTTCGAAGGCGTGACAGGAGGAAACAAACGTGCGCCACCAACAAATCCGTAACGCCATCGCCGGCTGCCTCGGGCTGCTTTCTTGCGTCGCCGCGCAGGCCGCCGACAAGGTCAATGTGGCCGTGCTGAACGCGGCTGGCGACGTCGGCATCTTCATCGCGCAGGAACGGGGCTATTTCCGCGACGAGGGCCTCGACGTTTCGATCAACCATATAGACTCCGCCGTGAAGATGATGCCGCTGCTGGGCACCGGCGACCTCGATGTCGGCGGCGGCGCGACGACCGCGGCCCTTTACAACGCTGCAGACCGCAAGATCGACGTTCGCGTCGTCGCCTCGCGAGCTCGCACCGCGCCGGGCTTTGGCTATCAGGCGCTGGTGATCCGCAAGGATCTCGTCGAGAGCGGCAAATATAAGGGTTACAGCGATCTCAAGGGCTTGAAGTTCGCCTTCGCCTCGCCGGGCTCGACACCGCTCTCGTCGCTCAACGAGGTGCTGAAAAAGGTCAATCTCACCTTCAACGACATGTCGCTCACCTATCTGAACTTCGGCGCGCAGGTCGCCGCGCTTCAGAACGGCGCTATCGACGGCACGATCATGATCGAGCCCTATCTCAGTCAGGTGGTGGCGTCAGGCGCGGCCGTCAACGTCACGCCGACCGAGGCCTATTACCCCAGCGCAGAAGTCTCACTGCTGCTCTATGGCGACAAGTTCATCAAGGAGCGGCCGCAAGTCGCGACCAAATTCATGAAGGGCTTCCTGCGGGGCGCACGCGATCTCAAGGACGCAATCGCCGACGGCCGCTGGAAGTCGGGCCCTGTGGCGGACGACGTGATCCGCATCTTCGCGAAGGGCGTGAACATGCCCGAAGCGACGATCCGGGCGATGACGCCGCAATTCGCTGATCCGGACGGCGACATCAATATGGAAAGCCTGCGCATCGACCTCGCCTATTTCAAGCAAAGCGGCGACGTCACCAGCAAGACCATCACCGCCGACATGATCACCGACCTGACCTTCGCCAAGGCGGCGGCGAAGGAATTGGGGCCGTATAAGGCGAAGTAAAAAGCGCGAAATGCCTACCACTCCCCTCCCCCTTGTGGGGAGGGGTGAGGGGTGGGGGTCGTGAGGCCTATGCAGGTTCGCGTCCCTTGTCACCACGCTAACGATCAGCATGCGCAGACCCCCACCCCGTCCGCTGACGCGGCCGACCCTCCCCACAAGGGGGAGGGTAATTCCTGCCTATGGGAGACACTCATGTCCATGAAGCGCGGCGCAGCACTCCTTGTTGCGCTTATCACGACGCTCGCTAACGCCCACGCCGCCGACCATGTGACCGTTGGCACCGTCGGCAACAGTTCGGACGCGGGGTTCTTCATCGCCATGGATCGCGGCTATTTCGCCGCCGAGGGCGTCGACGCCGTGCTGACGCCTTTCGATGGCGCCCAGCGGATGATGGCGCCGCTTGGTCAGGGAGAACTTGACGTAGGCGGCGGGACAGCCACCGCAAGCCTTTACAACTCCGCCTCTCGCGGCATCGGCATTCGGATTGTCGCTGATCGGTCGCGGATGGAGACCGGCTATATGTTCCAGACGCTGATGGTGCGAAAGGCCGTCATCGATTCTGGACGCTTCAAGAGCTACGCCGATCTGAAGGGGCTTAAGTTCGCGCTCGTCGCGCCTGGCGGCAGCCCCGGCTCGGCCCTCAACGAGGCGGCGCGAAAGGGTGGCGTGCCCTATGACAGCATCGACAAGGTGTTCCTGCCCTTCCCCGCGCAGGCAAGCGCCTTCGCCAACGGCGCCATCGACGCCTCGCTGATGATCGAGCCCTTTGCGACTTATCTCGTCAATCAGGGCATAGCGGTCCGCTTCGCATCGTCGGAAGATTTCTATCCGGGCAACCAGATCGGCCTCGTTTTCTTCTCGGAGAAATTCCTGAAGGAGCGTCGCGAGGTCGGCGAGCGGTTTCTGCGCGCCTATGTGCGCGCGCTACGGGACTATAATGACGCTGTGATCGAAGGACGTTTTTCAGGCGGACCGAAAGGCGAGGCGATCGTCGCGATCCTCGCCCGCAATCTCAACATGAAGGAAGACCAGATCCGGGGCAGCTATGTTCAGGCGATCAGCCCGGACGGCAAGCCCAATGTGGATAGTCTGCGCAAGGATCTTCAGTTCTTCCTCGCTCAGGGCGATGTGACTGACGCCAAGGTGGATCTCGATAAGATCCTTGAGCTTTCGCTGATCGACAAAGTGGTGAAGGACCTCGGCCCCTACCAGCCCAAGCGTGACTAGACTGCCCTACCCGGGGGCTGGACAGACTCGCGCCTTTGCGCATGATGTCGGAAACCGACCATAAACTATAACAAGGTCGGCGACGGGAGGGACAATGCGCGCTGGTCTTTGCGCCTTTGCATTCGCTATCGGCTACGTCGCCGCCACTGCGGCCAGCGCCAACGCACTGGAGGATTTCTATCGCGGCAAGACCGTCTCGATGGTCGTCAGTTCGGCGACTGGCGGCGGCTATGACACGCTTTCGCGCATCGTGGCGAAACATATGGTCAAACATATGCCGGGCGCGCCCAATATCGTTGTGCGCAACATGCCGGGCGCAGGCGGCGTAGTGGCGACTAACCATCTTTATAATGTCGCCTCGCGCGACGGCCTGACCTTCGGCCAGTTGCAAAACACCCTGCCCTTCGAGCCGCTGCTCGGCAACAAAGAAGCCATGTATGATTCCAGCAAGTTCAACTGGCTGGGATCGCCCAGTTACGAAACGGGCCTGTTGGTGGTGCGCGCCAAGTCTCCGGTCGCCAACATCGCGGATATCCAGAAACAGGAGATCTCGGTCGGCACGCCGGGGTTGAATTCAACTCCGAGCTTCAACACGCGCTTGCTTGTCGAGGCGCTCGACATGAAGCTGCGCATCGTGCTCGGCTATCCCGGCCAGAACGAAGTGTTCCTCGCCATGGAACGCGGCGAGGTGGACGCCTTCCCAACTTTCTATTCCTCGATCATGTCGACGCGCCCCACATGGATCGCCGACAAGATCGTGAAGACAATCGTGCAGTTTGGCCCAGAGCCCGAACCCGATCTCAAGGACACGCCCTTTGCGGCTGATCTCGTGAAGGACCCCGAGAAGCTCCGGCTCCTGAAGGCCGCCGCAGCGCCACTCGCGCTCGGCCGACCTTTCGCTGCGCCGCCTGATGTTCCAAAGGATCGAGTGGCGGCCTTGCGCAAGGCGCTGGCGGCGACATTCGCTGATCCGGAATGCCTTGAAGAAATGCGCAAGCTCAATCTGCCTGTGAACCAGCCTCGTTCGGGCGAGCAATTGCAGGCGGTCATCGACGAGGTCTGGCGCATGCCACAGGAGACCAAGGACAGGCTGCGCAAGCTCAGCGGCATGTAAACCACTCATCTGCGAAGATTATCCGCTTGCGAACGCGGTATGGCTTCGCTTAGGAGTTGCGACTGATTTCACACGGGTTGGAGGGAGCAAGGGATGAAGCTGGTACGTTATGGCAAGCCGGGCAAGGAAAAGCCGGGCCTCATCGATATGGATGGTCGCATCCGCGATCTCAGCGAAGTCGTTGGCGATATCGGCGGCGATACGCTCTCGCCCAAGTCCCTGCGCAAGCTCGCGCGCCTGCGTCCGGGCAACCTGCCGCTCGTGCGCGGCAAGCCGCGTCTGGGCTCTTGCGTGTCGCGCCCCGGCAATTTCATCGCCATCGGCCTCAACTACGCCGATCACGCCGCTGAAGCCGGCGCGAAGATCCCGGCCGAGCCGATCGTCTTCATGAAGGCCACGAACTCCGTGATTGGCCCCAACGACGACATCGTGATCCCAAAGGGTTCGACCAAGACCGACTGGGAAATCGAACTCGCCATCGTGATCGGCACAGGCGGCAGCTACATCGCTGAGCGCAGTGCGATGGAGCATGTGGCCGGCTTCTGCGTCTGCAACGACGTATCCGAGCGCGAATATCAGATCGAGCGTTCGAGCGGTCAGTGGGACAAGGGCAAGGGCTGCCCGACCTTCGGTCCCCTCGGCCCCTGGCTCGTCACGCCCGACGAGCTCGGCAATGTGCAGAAGCTCGACCTGTGGCTCGATGTGAACGGCGAGCGTCAGCAGACCGGCAACACATCCACGATGATCTTCAATGTGAAGCATCTAGTGTCCTATGTGTCGCGCTTCATGAAGCTCGAGCCCGGCGACGTCATCACCACCGGCACGCCTCCCGGCGTGGCTCTCGGCCGCAAGCCCCCGAACTACCTGCGCGCGGGCGACACAATCTCCTGCGGCATCGAAGGCCTCGGCTCGCAGGCCAGCCGCGTCATCGCCTGGAAGAAGGGCATGTAAAAAATTTGGCGCGGGGTCTTTGATCCCGCGCCTTTTTTATAGTCCGAGCATCAGCTCAAGATTTTGCACCGCCGCGCCAGAGGCGCCCTTGCCGAGATTGTCGAGCCGGGCGACCAGCATCATGTGCCCGCGCTTTTCATTGGCGAAGACAAACAGTTCCATATCATTGGTGTCATTCAGCGCTTGCGGCTCGAGCTTGCCCGAGGTGGGAGCGGCGGCGACGCGCACGTAGCGCGAATCCTCGTAATGGGCGCGCAGAGCGGCTTCGAAATCGCCCCCCTTGGCGCTCTTCAGCATGTCGAGATGCAAGGGGATGCTGACCAGCATGCCCTGCCGGAAATCCGCCACCGACGGCACGAAGATCGCGCGCCGGGTCAGGCGGCCATAGGTCATGATCTCCGGCATGTGCTTGTGTTGCAGCCCGAGCGCGTAAAGCTCGAAATCAGGCGCCGTCCGGGCTTCATAGGCCTCGATCATTGACTTGCCGCCGCCCGAATAGCCGGAGACCGCGTTGATCGTGATCGGGGTGTCCGAGGGGATCAGGCCGGCGTCCGTGAGCGGGCGCAGCAAGGCGATGGCGCCGGTGGAATAGCAGCCGGGATTGGCGACATTCTTGGCCGATGCGATAGCCGCGCCCTGCCCCTTCGCCATTTCCGCAAAGCCATAGGTCCAGCCCGGAGCGATCCGGTGGGCGGTCGAGGCGTCGAGCAAACGCGGGCCAGATGCGCCGAGGTCAGCGACCATGGCGGCCGTCTCCACCGCCGCATCGTCGGGCAGGCAAAGGATCGCCACATCCACCTGCGAGAGCAATTCGCGCTTGGCCTGCGGATCCTTGCGCTTTTCGGCTGCGATGCTCACCACCTCGATGGCGGGCATGGCGGCGAGCCTGTCGCGGATGCCGAGCCCCGTCGTGCCCGCTTCGCCATCGATGAAGACCTTCGCCATCGCTTTGCTCCTTGTGATGGCGCTTCGATGGCCCGCAGGGCCGCATCTGTCAACATGGGCTAGACGCCTTCAGGTGCCGCCTTGCACGCCAGCGCCTGCAGATAACGCTGCGCCACGCTCGCCGCCGCTATGGCCGTGATCTCGCCGTGGTCATAGGCGGGGCAGACTTCGACCACGTCCATGCCCCGCCAGTCGAGGCCCCGGCACTCCCAGACAGCCGCCAACGCCTGCGCCGAGGTGAGCCCGCCAGCGACCGGCGTGCCCGTGCCGGGGGCGAAGGCCGGGTCGAGCGCGTCGATATCGAAGCTGAGATAGGCCGGCCCGGGCCCTACCCGCGCCTTGATGCGCGCCGCCATGCCGCCCGGTCCAAGGGCATGGCAGAGGTCCGCGTCCAGCATCTCAAGACCAAAGTCCTGCGGAGCGACGGTGCGCACGCCGATCTGAATGGAACGCTCGACATCGATCAGCCCCTCCCGCACCGCCCGGGTGACAAAGGTGCCGTGGGACATCTTGGTCCCATCATCGTCCCACGTATCCTGATGGGCGTCGAACTGGACGAGAGCCAGTGGGCCATGCCGATCCGCGTGGGCGCGCAGTAGCGGCAGGGTGACGAAGTGATCGCCGCCGAGCGTCATAAGATGCGCCCCGGCGCGAAGAATCTGCCGCGCCTGCTCCTCAATCTCGCCCGGCGCATGTGACAGGCGCTCGTATTCGAAAAAGCAGTCCCCAGCGTCGATCACGGCGAGCGTCGCGAAGGGATCGTGGCGCGAGGGATATTGCGGATCGCCGTCGAAAATGACCGAAGCCCGGCGAATGGCGGCGGGCCCGAACCGCGCGCCGGGCCGGTTGGAGGTGGCGCAATCGAAGGGCACGCCCCAGACGACGACATCCGCAGCCCCGACTTCCTTGCTGAACCGCCGCCGCATGAAGGACTGGACGCCTGCGAAGGTCGGCTCATGCGAACCGCCCCGCAGTGGGCCGCTCAGCGCGTTGTCGATGGGGGTCTCATTCATGGCGGTAATCTGGCGACGCCGGAGCCAGACTTCAACCTCAGCCATTGCGTCTAGACCATGACAGCTTTAGGAGCGGTGTCTAAACTACGCGAGAGAAGGCGGAATCGCCGCCTGCCCCTAAATGGAGCCAAGAATGTCAGAGGATACGCTCTTTAACGCCGAGGCCATCGCGGGCAAGTTCCTGCTCGATCCCTATCTCGAATGGGCGAACGGCGAAGGCGTGCCTATCCATCTGGATTTCGGCCACGATTTGCTGGCGCTTGAGACCGCCCCCTGGGATCGCTACGGCGCGCGCGGCTGCTTCGCCCATACCCACGGCCGTGGCGACTTCATGGCCAATTACGTGATCGAGGTAGATCCGGGCAAGAAGACGCGGCCCGTCAAGCATCTCTACGAAGCTTTCTTCTATGTGCTTGAGGGCTATGGCTCGACCATGGTCTGGCTGCCAAACGGCGAGAAGCGCTCCTTCGAATGGGGCCCCAAGGCGCTCTTCGCCATTCCGCTCAACTGCATGTACCAGATCTTCAACCACTCGGGCCGCGAGCGGGTGCGCTTGTCCGTCACAAACGACGCGCCGCTGACCCTCAACCTCTACCACAACGTCAATTTCGTCTTCGACAACCCCTTCACCTTCCCCGAGCGCACCGGCCTCGCAAGCTATTACGAGGGCGAAGGCGAGCACACTCCAGTGCATCGTGGCCTTAATGTCGCCACGCTGAACGTCTGGGAGACAAACTTCGTCCACGACCTCACCAGCTTCAAGCTCTATGAGCTAAACGCACGCGGCAAGGGTTCAAAGAACGTATCCTTCGTGCTGGCTGACGGTACCATGCATTCGCATACGTCCGAGATACCGGCCGGGCGCTACAAGAAGGCCCATCGCCATGCGGCGGGCACGCACGTTCATGCTGTGGATGGCGAGGGCTACACGCTGCTCTGGTATGAAGGCGACAGCGAGTTCAAGGAGCTGCCCTGGCGCCACGGCATCATGTACACGCCGCCGTTCTGGATGTTCCATCAGCATTTCAACACCTGCGACGCGCCCGCGCGCTATCTCGCCTGCAGCCTTGGCAGCCGCCGGTATCCCTTCATCGCGCTGCGTCGACGCAGCGCCGAGGGTGGCGGCGCCGTCTCGATCCAACAGGGCGGTCGGCAGATCGAGTACGAGGATCAGGATCCGCGCGTGCATCGCAAGTGGCTTGAAGCGATCAAGGAGACCGGCGTCGCCTCCCAGATGGGCGACCTGTTCGACGAGCCCAAGATCATGGCGATGGATCAGTCCAGGATGACCGGGGTCATCAGCACGCCGCGCTCAACCGGCCCTGCGATCTGACACGGCTCCATGACTGATGAATTGAGCCAAGGCTTGCCGCCTCCGCCAAGCGGAAGGCGCAAGCCACTGCTGCATCGCCTGCGAATGTCGCGGGCGAACGGCTGGCTCGTCGCCGGTCTGAGCCTATTGATCGCTCTGGGGGTCGCCGAATATTTTCGCCGTTACGAAGGGGCAGGCCCCAACCTCATCTGCACAAGCGCCATAACCATCGCCCTTTGGGCGGCGCTCGTGACGGCGACGCGCCGCGCGCTTGTCTCCACCATACTCGTCGGCGCGATGATCGCCTTTATCGCGGGCGTGGCTTTCGTCAAACGCTCGCTCGAAAAGATGGTGTTCCACGCCTACGATCTCTACTTCTATTTTCCCGATGGGCGGTTGCTGGCGCATCTGTGGACCAGCCACCGCACGTTTCTGCTGGCGGTGATCGCCGGGGCGACCGTGACCCTGGCTGCGGTCATCGTCGGTTGGCGTATTGAACAGGTGCGCCTGCGCCGTCTTCATGCGGGATGTTTATTCGCGATCTGCGTCGTCGTTGGCGCAGCCGCGTCCCATGAAAAGATCGAACGGCGGCACACCCAATTTTATTGGGAAGACCTCTTCGTCTCCTCCTTCTACGGCTCATGGCCGGAGACGCTGGAGACCCTGGTGCGCGGGCAATTGATGGAGTCGGCGTCCGCGGCCTCGCATCGCCCGCCGCTGCGCACGGTGGCGCAGGACGCTTGCACACTTACGCAAAAGCCGCCGCACATCATTCTCATCCACGAAGAATCCGTCTTTCCGCCGGGAATCTTCCCGCAGCTGAATTACGACAAGCGCCTCGACTCCATGTTCAGGTCATTCGACGGACGCATGCATCGCATGCGTGTCGAGACCTATGGCGGCGCATCGTGGCTGACGGAATTTTCCGTGATGACGGGGCTTTCTTCACGCTCGTTCGGCGGCATCCGCAACTTCCTGCAGACCTATATGGTCAACCGTCTCAGCGACACCCTGCCCCAGACGCTAACGCATTGCGGCTACCGAAATGTCCTCTTCTACCCGATGCTGAAGACGTTCGTTTCGAGCGCCGCTTTCTACAATTCGGTCGGCATCAAGGAAATCTTCGACGCCAAGGACCAGCAGGCGCCGACCGCCTTCGAGCGCGACCGCTTCTATTTCGGCAACGCCCTGAAAAACATCGACGCGCATGTTGAGGCCTCGAAGGCGCCGCTCTTCACCTTCGTGGAGACCATGTCGACCCACTGGCCATATCATGTGACCTTTTATCCGGAAGAACAGGTTCCGGGCGGGGGCGAAGGCGTCGACGCTGAAATGAGCGAGTTCCTGCGCAGGCTCTGGCTATCCAAGACCGACCTCGAAGACCTGCGCGGGCAGCTGGCGTCGCGTTTCCCCAAGGAGCGTTTCCTGATCGTCCATTACGGCGATCACCATCCCGTCGCCACGCGCCGGTTGCTGGGCTTCCCAGCGGAGATGGAATCCGAAGACGTGGAGTTGCAACCGGACTCGTCGGGCTTCATCACCTATTTCGCGATGCAGGGCGTGAACTTCAACCCGCGTCCCCTGCCCCTAATCGATCCGGTGGATGTCGCCTATCTGCCCGCGCTGATCCTCTATGCGGCGGGCCTGCCCTTGCCTGACAGCGACATGGAGCGTCTGCGGCTGATGAAGCAATGCGATGGGCGCTACTATGATTGCTCGGAGCGCGACGAGATCCTCGACTTCCATCGCAGGCTCATTGAGGCGGGACTGCTGAAGCCCCGCTGAACCTCAGAAGTTGTAGACCTTCCAGGCATAGGCCCAGGTCTCGGTGAGCACGCGGGCGCCCGTGCGCAGCTTGCAGGTCACGGTGGTCATCTCGGTGGGATGAACCTCCACATCGAGCATCACACGAAAACCGCCAGCGGCGGGATTGGGCACGAGGAACTGGCGGAAGATCTTGCCATTGGTCGCGCTCGAAACGATCTCGACCGCCGAGGGCTTGGCGAGGTGGAAGGCGAGGTCGCCGCCGGTAAAATCAATCATGAAACGACGGGTGTTGCGCCCCACCGCCTCGCCCGCGCCAAGCGCATAGGCGGGCGCGGTGAAGGTGTTGAGCGTATATCCGAGATCATGCAGCTTCAGCCCATCCGTGAGCGAGCGCATGCGATAATTGAAGCTGAACGGCGACTTGGCGTCAGCCGGCTCGTTGGGCACGAAAGCCACGATCATATTGTCGAAGGTCTCGTCCTTCGTGGCGAGTTCGATCAGCTCGATACGCCCCTCGCCCCAGTCATCCTCTGGCTCGATCCAGTAGCTCGGGCGCTCTTCGTAATTGAGTTCGATGTCCTGATAGTGAGCGAACTGGCGATCGCGCTGGATGAGCCCATAGCCGCGCACATTGGTCACGGGGAAGTTGTGGACCTCCTGCACCAGCGGATTGTGCAGGGGACGCCAGATCCATTCGCCATCTTTCGTATGGATCATCAGACCATCGGAGTCGTGCAGCTCGGGGCGGAACTCGTCGTATTTGTTGCGATCGTTCAGGTGCCGGTCGTTCTCTCCAAGGAAATACATGGAGGTGAGCGGCGCCAGCCCAATCCGCGAAACCGTCTTGCGAGGGAAAAGTGTCACCTCGACTTCGACCGGCGATTCCGGCCCCGGCTCGAAAACGAACTTGTAGGCGCCTGACAGCGAGGGGCTGTCCAGCAAGGCGCTGATCGTGATCGTATTGGCGTCGCCGACGGGCGTTTCGATCCAGAACTCCCTAAAGAAGGGAAACTCTTCGTTGTTGTCGAGCAGTCCCGTCCCGATCGAAAGCCCGCGCGCGGAAAGACCGTATTTCTGATCCCGGCCCAACCAACGGAAATAGCTCGCCCCCAGGAAAGACACGAACTCATCCGAGCGCTTGGGATCATTCAGCGGATAATGGACGCGGAAGCCCGCGACTCCGAGATCGGACGGCAGGGGCTTGGAGAATTTGATGGAGCCATAGTCGAAGAGCTTCGCCACATTGGCCATGGGCTCTGCGCGGCCGTCCGTGACGAGATTGATCGTCACCGGGCGCTGAAACAGATGGCCCGGATGGAAAAGCTGCAACCGGAACTTGCCGCCCTTCTCGCCCAGCGGCGCCTTGTCGGCCCGGAAGCGGATCTCGCGCCACTTATCGAAATCAAGCCGCGCCAGCTCTTCGGGAAGCGCGATGGTCGTAGCGCTATATTCTTTGGACGAGAGTTCCCGGGCGCGTTTCAAAACGTCCTCAAAGCCGAAAGCCGCCGCCTTTTCGGCCACCTGCTTGTCGGTTCCCGCCTTGGCGGGCGCGCCCTGCGCAAAGGCTGGGCGCCGCAGCCCAAGGTTGGCGGTGGCGGCAAAGAGGGCGCCAAGGAGGAAGCGACGGGATGGACCGGTCATGGAAAATCTATGCTTGAGGATGGGTTTTGATCGGAGATCTGGGGCGCCAACGCCAAGTTTTACGCCCCTTCCCGCGCGTGAGCGACTATATCGACAAGCAGAGAGCTACGCCAGCGACCGACCCCAAAAACTCCGTCAATGGTTGACGCACGCCGACGAAAAACGGCGGAGAGGCGAAACCCTCGTCCGGGTGCTGCTTTATTCCTATCGGCGGCGGGTTGCGCTTCCACCCCGGCCAAGCTTATTGTGCAATGCAATATAATCGTCCGATCAGGAGACACGCATGTCCCTCGCATCCCGCAACGCCGTCGTCACCGGCTCCACGAGCGGCATTGGCCTCGCTATCGCCCGCGCGCTCGCGAAGGAAGGCGCCAATGTCATGATCAACGGCTTCGGCGAAGCCGGGGCCATCGAGAAAGAGCGGTCAGGGATCGAGACCGAGTTCAAGGTGAAGTGCCTCTACAATGGCGCGGACATGTCCAAGCCCGCCGAGATCGCGGCCATGGTGCATGAGGCAGAGGAGAAGCTCGGCTCGGTCGACATTCTCGTGAACAACGCGGGCATCCAGTTCGTCTCCCCTGTCGAGGACTTCCCCATCGAGAAGTGGGACCAGATCATCGCCATCAACATGTCGTCGGCCTTTCACGCCATCCGCGCCGCCGTGCCCGGCATGAAGTCGCGCAAATGGGGCCGCATCATCAATACAGCTTCGGCGCATTCAAAGGTCGCCTCGCCCTTCAAGGCCGCCTATGTGACCGCCAAGCATGGCGTCGCGGGCCTCAACAAGACGGTGGCTCTGGAGCTAGCGACCTATGGAGTCACCTCCAACTGCATTTCGCCCGGCTATGTCTGGACCCCGCTCGTCGAAAAGCAGATCCCCGACACGATGGCGGCGCGCAATTTGACCCGCGAGCAGGTCATCCATGACGTGATGCTCACGGCGCAGCCGACGAAGCAGTTCGTCACGGTCGATCAGGTGGCGGCGCTGGCGGTGTTCCTGTGTTCGGACGCGGCGTCCCAGATCACAGGCGCCAATCTTTCGATGGATGGCGGCTGGACCGCCGCCTGAACCACCATGGCCCTCGCTCCTGTCATCGACTGGACGGGCAAGAAGAGGGTCAATCTGGCCCTGCAGGGTGGCGGCGCCCATGGCGCCTTCACCTGGGGGGTGCTGGACGCCATCCTCGAAGACGGGCGCCTTGATATAGAAGGCATCACCGGCACCAGCGCCGGGGCGATGAACGCGGTCGTCTTCGCGCAAGGCTATCTGCAGCGCGGGCGCGAGGGCGCGCGCAAAGCGCTTGAAGACTTCTGGTCGCAGGTCAGCGACAAGGGCTCGATGGGTCCGACCGAGCGCAAGCTATTCGAAGCCTTCTTCAAACCCTTCGGCTACGAGGCCTCGCTCAGTTACTGGTGGGTCGATTTCGTCACCCATTATGCGAGCCCCTATGACTACAACCCCCTCGACATCAACCCGCTGCGCGATCTTCTGACCTGCACCATCGATTTCAATAAGGTGCGCGCCTGCGACGAAATCAAGATTTTCGTTGGCGCTACCAACGTAAAGACCGGAAAGGTCGCCATCTTCAAACGCGAAGAATTGACCGCCGACCACATTATGGCCTCGGCCTGTCTGCCCACCATTTTTAAGGCCGTGGAGATCGGTGGCGAGTTCTATTGGGACGGCGGCTATTCGGGCAATCCGCCCCTGTTTCCGCTGTTTTATGAGACAAATTCTCCTGACGTGATAATCGTTCAGATCAACCCGATAGAACGGGACAGCACGCCCCACAGCGTGACCGAAATCCAAAACCGTCTGAACGAAATCACCTTCAACGGGACGCTTCTGCGCGAATTGCGCGCCATCGAATTCGTCCAGCGACTGCTCGATCAGGGCAAGATCTCCCACAAAGACTATGTGCGCCCCTTCATGCACCGGATCGACGGCGCTGATCCCCTGAAGCAATTTTCCGCCGCCTCGAAGCTGGATGCTTCATGGACGTCGCTCACCGCCATTCGTGACATCGGGCGCACGGCCGCCCATGCGTGGCTCGCCGCAAATTATGACAGCATCGGCATGTGCGACACCATGGATCTGCAGGCTGCTTTCGGGTGAGCGATCGCCAACGGCGCTTTGTTACAGCCGCACTTAAATTAAACAGTTCCAAGGAAAGATACGGCGCCCTACGTTTCTTCGGCGCCGCTTATCGCCGCCGAAGGAGTAAATGATGAACCGCACCCTTTTGATCTCCGCCATCATGGCCGCCAGCATCACCTCGGCCATCGGACAGAGCGATCCGATCGCGGCCCGCAGGGACACGATGAAGGCGATTGCGAAGGCCAATGGTGACGTCGGCAAGATCTCGAAAGGTGAGGCGCCGTTCAAGCTTGAAACCGTACAGGCTGCGCTGAAGGTCATGGCGGAAGGCTCAAAGGCGATGCCTGGCCTCTATCCCGAGACGGCGAAAGCGGGCGGCGAGACGCGGGCGCTGCCGAAAATCTGGGACGCCAAGGCTGACTTCAACGCTCAATGGGAAAAGTTCGGCAAGGACGCGATGGAAGCTGCGGCGAAAATCACCGATGAAGCCTCATTCAAGGCTGCCTACGGCGCCGTGGTCAAGAATTGCGACGGCTGCCACGACGTCTATCGCGCGCCGAAATCCTGATGCGCACGCGCACGCTGCTCGTCCTAAGCTTGGCCGCCTGCGCCGCCGCAGGCTGGGCCTTGAGCGCCGCCAACCCCGCCGTCATCCCAAATTTGGCGGGGCTTGAGGGCGCGGGCGACGCGCAGCGTGGCAAGGTCTTTTTCGACGCGGGCGGTTGCTCGTCCTGCCATGCGACGCCGGGACAGGATGACCGGCTGAAGCTTGGCGGCGGGCTTGAGCTGAAGTCGCCCTTCGGCTCCTTCATAGCGCCGAACATCTCGTCGCATCCCGGGTATGGCATCGGCGCATGGAAGGTCGCCGATCTCGTCTACGCCATGCAGGCCGGCGTATCCCCATCGGGCCAGCACTATTATCCGGCCTTTCCCTACACGACCTATGCGCGCGCAAAGACCGCCGACATCGCTGATCTCATGGCCTACTTGCGCACGCTTCCGCAGGTCGAGGGCAAGGCGCCTGAACACAGGCTCGATTTTCCGTTTAATATCCGCAGGGGCGTCGGGTTCTGGAAATTGGTCAATTTCGCCCCCAGACACTTGTCGAACGATTTCACACATGACGCTTCGTGGAACCGTGGGCGCTACCTGACGGAAGCTTTCGGCCATTGCGCGGAGTGCCACTCAACACGCGATCAAACCGGCGCCATCAACGAGACATTCCGCTATGCCGGCGGCGTCGACATGGAAGGCGGGAAGTGGGTTCCCAACATCACTCAGCACAAGAGCGGCATCGCCGACTGGAGCGCTAAGGACATCGCCTGGATGCTGAAGAGCGGCGACACGCCAGATGGCGACGTCGTGGGAGGCTCCATGAAAAGCGTCGTCAAGAACATGGCGGAGCTGCCCGACGCAGACCGCGACGCCATCGCGCTTTACATAAAGTCCCTGCCCGCGCGTGCGAGCGGGCCAAAGCCACCGAAGAATTAGGGCTTCCGCTCAGCCTCGCTTGAGCCAACCGCCAATGCGCTTCACGCCCTCGCGCACTGCGGCCTCGCTGCCGGCGAATGAGAGGCGCATGGTGTGGCGCCCGCGCGCGCGATCGAAATCTAGGCCGGGCGTCACCGCGACGCCCGCCTCATGTAAAATTCGCTTGCAGAAATCGCCGGAGTCATCGGTCAAGCGGCTGATGTCGACATAGACATAAAACGCGCCGTCGACCGGTTGGAAATCGCCAAGGCCCATGGCGGGGAGTTCTTGCAGCAAGAGCGCGCGATTGCGCGCATAACCCGCCTTCACCAATTCCAGCTCATCAATGGCGTGAAAAGCCGCCTCTGCGCCGACCTGACTGAGGAACGGCGCTGAGATCGCAAGGCTCTGTTGCAGGCGTTCGACGGGCCGAACCAGGTTATCCGGCAGCACCAGCCAGCCAATGCGCCAACCCGTCATGCAGAAATATTTGGAGAAGGAATTCACCACCACCGCATTCGCGGAATAAGCGAGCGCGGTCGCCGCCGGACGCTCATAGGTCAGTCCGTGGTAGATCTCATCCGAGATGAAGCGAATGCCAAGCCTGTCGCAAGTTTCGCAAACGGCTTTCAATTCGTCATCGCCCATCATCACGCCAGAGGGATTCGAGGGGCTCATCAGCAGCACGCCCTGAAGCGGCGAACGCGCATGTTCCACCTCGATCATGCGTGCGGTGACGACATAGCGGGTCTGCGGCCCGGTTTCGAGGGAAACGCTTTCGATGCCCAGCGCCTGAAAAATATTTAAATAAGCAGGGTAGCCGGGCGCAGCCACAGCCACGCGTGCGCCTTGATCAAACAAGGCCAGAAACGAAAGCACGAAGGCGCTCGACGACCCCGTGGTGACTACGACGCAGGCAGGATCGACTGCGACGCCATAGGACGCCTTGTAGTGAGCGGCGATGCGCGCACGCAGGCTGGGCCGTCCTAAAGCTTCGGTGTAGCCGATGCGACCGCCATCAAGCGCAGCGCGGGCGGCTTCCAGCACCGGTCTCGGCGCAGGCGCGCCAGGCTCGCCAAGCTCCAGATGCACAATGTCGCGCCCCGCCCGCTCCAACATTCCCGCCGCGCCCAAAACGTCCATGGCGATAAAGGGCGCGACCCTGCTGCGAAGCGAAGGCTCGAAAATTGCGACTTTTCCAGAGATTTCGGTCATCTTCGTCCGCGCTCTCCTGTTGCGTCTCGCGCCTTCGCCAAGTTAACGCCATAATGCGCGCGCTTCCCTCGTAGGAAGACTCACGGGATGACGAAGATGGTTCAGGTGGTTCGGTCGACCCCTATCAGCAAGGTGACGAAGGCGCCAGCGCGCTTGACGGCCCTATTGCTGACACTGGCGACCGCCATGACGCCATCGGCCCGCGCGCAAGATCAAGGCCCTGGCCAGAACACGCCGGGCGTCATCCGCGACGCCGAAGTCGAACAATTGCTTCGCGACTACGCCACGCCAATCTTCCGGGCGGCGGGCGTCAATGGCGGCGCCACGAAAATCATTCTCATCGGCGACCGCAGCTTCAACGCATTCGTCGCCAATGGCCGCAAGATCTTCGTCAATGTCGGCGCAATCATGGAGGCCAAGGCCCCGAGCGAAATCATTGGCGTGCTGGCCCACGAGACCGGCCATATCGCGGGTGGACATCTGGCGGGCATTCACGCGGAAATGGCCAAGGCCCAGATCTTCGCCATCGCGGGCATGCTGGTCGGCGCTGGCGGCATGGTGGCGACGTCGCGCAACAATCGCCCGGGATCGCAGGTGGGCGCTGATGCGGTTGGCCAGATGGGCATGCTGCTTGGGCCACAGGAGCTGGTGCGCCGATCGATCCTTTCCTACGTGCGCTCGCAGGAGGAAGCCGCCGACCGTGCGGCGGTGAAATATCTCGAAAGCACCGGCCAATCCGCCAGGGGACTTTTGGCGACGCTCGAGCGGTTCGAAAATGAATCGCTCTTCAAGACCTCATCAATCGATCCCTATACGCTCTCCCATCCCCTGCCCCGCGAACGCCTGTCGAATCTTGAAAGCGCCGCCAAGGCGAGCCCCACCTTCAAGGCGACCGAACAACCGGCCCTGCAGGCGCGGCACGATCTCGCCCGCGCCAAACTCGTCGGCTTCATGGGAACGCCCGCCGAGATTGGGCGGCGCTATCCCGTTTCGGATCAGTCATTGGCGGCCAAATACGCTCGCGCCGTTTCAGCCTACCGCTTTGGGCGACTCGCGGACGCACAGTCCCAAGTTGACGCCCTGATCGCGGCCCAGCCCAACAATCCCTATTTCCATGAGTTCAAGGGTCAGGCGCTGCTCGAATCCGGCAGGGCGCGCGAGTCGCTGGCGCCGCTGCGCAAAGCCGTGAGCCTCGCCCCCAATGGCCTGCCCATTAGGGTGCTGCTTGGCCACGCGCTCGTCGCCGCCGAACAGGCCGACGAAGCCGTAAAGACGCTGACGCAGGTCACGCAAAGCGACCCAGAAGATGGCGAGGCCTTTCAGTATCTCGCCATGGCCTATGACAAGAAGGGCAATGTGCCCCAGTCTCAACTCGCCGCTGCGCAGGGCTTTTTTCTGAACGGGCGCTATGTAGAGGCCAGAACACAGGCGGACCGAGCCAAGCGGCAGTTTGCTGAGGGGTCGCCCGGCTGGCTGAAGGCGGACGACATTCTCAACTATCGCCCGCCCAAATTCTGACGACGCACGCGCCACCCTTTTTGGAGCTACAGCATGTCTTTCGCCTCATACCGCCAGCGCCTGCAGGGCCTCGTAATGGCGCTCGCGCTTGGACTTGGCGCATTTGTCAGCCTCGCCGCCCCCGCCAAAGCGGAGCTCAGCCCCGCCCAGCGCGCGGAAATCGAAGGCGTCATCAAGGATTACCTCATCAAGAACCCCGATGTGATCCGCGAGGTTCTGACGGAGATGGAGCGGCGTCAAAAGGCCGATGAAGAGGCCGCCAGGACCAAGGCTGTCACCGACCTTGCGCCGCAACTCTTCGATTCGCCCCGTCAGGCGGTGCTTGGCAATCCAAACGGCAAAATCACGCTGGTTGAGTTCTTCGATTATAACTGCGGCTATTGCAAAAAGGCTCTCGACGATGTCGCGCGGTTGGTGAAATCCGAACCCGATCTGCGCCTCATCATCAAGGACTTCCCAGTTCTGGGGCCAGGCTCTGTAGAAGCCGCCGAGATCGCCACCGCCATGCGCAATCAGGCCAAGGGTGATAAATACTGGCAGTACCACACGAAACTCCTGTCGACCCGTGGTCAGGTCGGCAAGGCGCAGGCTCTGAGCGTGGCGAAGGAGCTTGGGGCGGACATGGACCGCCTCTCCAAGGACGCCGCTAGCCCCGAGACGCGCGCCAGCTTGCAGGAAGTGATGCTGATCGCCGACAAGCTGCAACTGACGGGCACGCCGACCTTCGTGCTCGGCGACGAAGTGATCGTGGGCGCCGTGGGTCAGGACGAATTGCGCGTCCGGATCGGCAATATGCGCAAGTGCGGCAAAACCACCTGCGGTTGAGCGTTTAGCCACAGCACAATGGGCCGCATGGCTTCCCTCTCGCGCGCAATCGCGATAAGAGGGCGGTCCTGCGCTTGCTGGCGCTGCGTGAGTCTCCCTCCCCCACCAGAGCGAAATGCCAGTCATCCACATCCTGAATGGTCCGAATCTGAACCTGCTCGGGACGCGAGAGCCGGCGACCTATGGGTCTTGCACGCTCGCGGATATCGAAGCGCGCCTGCGCGAGATCGCGGATGCGCGCGGGGCGACGATCGACTTCCGCCAATCCAATCACGAGGGAGACCTCGTCACCTGGATTCAGGAAGCAGGCGCGGCGGGCGAACCGGTGATCCTGAACGCAGGCGCCTATACCCACACATCCATCGCCATTCACGACGCGATCCGGGGCGCCAAGGCCCATGTGATCGAGGTGCATCTGTCGAATGTGCATGCGCGTGAGAGTTTCCGTCACCAGTCCTTCATCGCTCCGGTGGCCGCAGGCGTAATCCTCGGCTTTGGAGCCTTGTCCTATGAACTCGCGCTGGAAGCCGTTTTGGCGGACGCGCAGCAGAAGAAGAGCTGACCTATGAAGAAACCCCAAGCCAAGGCGGCCGCCGCCAAACGCGCGCCCGCGAAGAGCGCAGCCGCCAAGAAGGCGCCGGCCAAGGCCGCGGCAAAGAGCGCGCCAGCCAAGAAATCCGCCGCCCCCAAGGCTGCGCCCGCAAAGCCTGCGCAGACCAGCGGCGTGGACACGGGCCTCGTCGAGCAGCTCGCCGTCATCGTCGCCCAGCATGATCTTTCCGAGATTGAGGTCGATTTCGAGGGGCTGCATGTTCGCGTCGCGCGTCAGGCCGCGGTCGCAGCGCCCGTCATTCACGCGCCCGCCCAGCCCTTGGCTTATGCGGCTGCTCCCGCGCCCGCAGCAGCGCCTGCCGTCGCAGCCCCGCCGACGACGCTCTCCGTCCCCACACCTTCGGGCGCCGAGAACCCCGGCGCAGTGAAGTCCCCCATGGTCGGCACCGCCTATCTGCGCCCCTCGCCCGACGCCAAACCCTTCATTGAGGTAGGCGCACAGGTGAAGGCTGGCGATAAGATCATGCTGATCGAGGCCATGAAGACCTTCAACGAAATCGTGGCTCCGCGCGGCGGCACTGTCACCGCCATTCTCGTCGAGGACGGCCAGCCCGTCGAATATGGCGAACCCCTGCTCGTGATCGAGTGAGCGACGCTCACCGGAAGGCCGTGATGTTCGACAAGATCCTTATCGCGAACCGGGGCGAAATCGCGCTGCGCATCCTGCGCGCAGCGAAGGAGCTCGGGATTCAGACCGTCGCCGTCCATTCGACGGCCGACCGCGACGCCATGCATGTGAAGCTGGCCGACGAGTCCGTGTGCATCGGCCCGCCGGCGGCGCGCGACAGCTATCTCAACATTCCCGCCCTGCTCGCCGCCTGCGAGATCACCGGGGCCGAGGCGATCCATCCGGGCTACGGCTTCCTTTCGGAGAACGCCCGCTTCGCTGAGATCCTCGCGGAGCATAACATCGCCTTCATCGGCCCCAAGGCGGAGCATATCCGCATCATGGGCGACAAGATCGAAGCCAAGCGCACCGCAAAGCGCCTCGGCATTCCCTGCGTCCCCGGCTCCGAAGGCGGGGTGACTGATGATGACGAGGCCATGCGCATCGCCAAGGACATCGGCTTCCCCGTGCTGGTGAAGGCGGCGGCTGGCGGCGGTGGACGCGGCATGAAGGTCGCGCGCACCGCAGCCGACCTGTCGGCAGCGCTCTCGACGGCCCGCGCGGAAGCCAAGGCGGCCTTCGGCGACGACGCGGTCTATCTTGAGAAATATCTCGAAAAGCCCCGCCATATCGAAATTCAGGTTCTGGGCGATGGCCGCGGCAACGCCATTCATCTGGGCGAACGCGATTGCTCGCTGCAGCGCCGCCACCAGAAGGTGCTGGAGGAGAGCCCCTCCCCAGCCCTGAACGCCGAGCAGCGCAACAGGATCGGCGAGATCGTGGCGCAGGCCATGCGCGACATGGCCTATTCGGGCGCGGGCACGGTCGAGTTCCTCTATGAGGACGGCGAGTTCTATTTCATCGAAATGAACACCCGCATTCAGGTCGAACATCCCGTGACCGAGATGATCACGGGCATCGACCTCGTCGTGGAGCAGATCAAGATCGCGGCCGGTTCGCCGCTGACGCTCACGCAGGCCGACGTGAACTTCTCGGGCCACGCGATCGAATGCCGCGTCAATGCGGAACATCCCTCGACCTTCCGCCCCTCGCCCGGCAAGATCTCCTATTTTCACCCGCCCGGCGGCCTGGGCGTGCGCGTCGATTCCGCCGTCTATCAGGGCTACACGATCCCGCCAAACTACGACTCGCTCGTTGGCAAGCTGATCGTCCATGGCCGCAATCGCAACGAAGCCCTGATGCGCCTGCGCCGTTCGCTCGACGAGTTCATCGTCGACGGCATCGAAACCACCATCCCCCTGTTCCGCACCCTCGTGCGCAATACGGATGTGCAGAACGGCGCCTATGACATCCACTGGCTGGAGAAGTTTTTGGCCACCGGGGGCATGGGCGAGGGGTAAGGCTTGGCCGCGCGCCTTATTGCGCGCGGGCGACCATCAGGCTATGTGACTTGCGCTGGCGCCTTTGCGCTGGCCGGGCCTAAGGGCCAAATGTCGGGGTATGGCGCAGTCTGGTAGCGCATCTGCTTTGGGAGCAGAGGGTCGCAGGTTCGAATCCTGCTGCCCCGACCATTCGAAAACACTCAAGATTCAGTCCGAAAGTTCATAGAACTAACCGGGACCTGTGGCTTACTGCTTCAAATTTTCAAAATTATCCGACAAGAGAGGGTCGCCGGAGTCCAAGTCACTCGATCGGCCTTCGAGGACGCAAGCTGGGGCGCGATGATCCCATCGAGACCATTCAATTCGGAGATCTGAGAATGCGCAGCCACTTCCACCTTGCCTACAACGTCCGCGACCTTGACGATGCACGGCGTTTCTACGGTGGCGTGCTCGGCTGCCGTGAGGGCCGCAGCGCCCCGACCTGGGTCGATTTCGATTTCTTCGGACATGAAATCTCGCTTCATCTCGGCGAGCCTTTCCCGACAGCGCTAACCGGTCGCGTCGGCGACCACCTTGTGCCTATGCCGCACCTCGGAGTTGCTTTGCAGCTTGACGACTGGAAGGTCGTGGCTAAGCGATTGAGCGAGCAAGGGATCAAGTTCGAACTGGCCCCGAGCGTGCGCTTCGAGGGGCAACCGGGCGAACAGTGGACGATGTTCTTTTACGATCCCTCCGGCAATCCGATCGAGATAAAAGGCTTCCCCACGCTGGACGCGCTTTTCCAGACTGCCTGAAGCGGGGAAATCACCCTGTTGGCTTCACCGCTTGAAAAGCGGGTGCCTTACTTCGTCGCCCGGCTTCAGGCCGATCTTCGCCGTGACGCCTGCGTTCACTTCCAGAACTGCATAGGCGGGCGGGCCTGAGGAGATGGTGCGTTCGGACATGGGCTCCGTATTGGCCGCCACATGGGTGACGGTTCCGCTGCGGGAGATGAAGATCATGTCGAGCGGGATGTAGGTGTTCTTCATCCACATCAACACGGGTTGCTCGGTCTTGAAATCGAACAACATGCCGCGATCGGCGGGCATGAAGCGGCGGAACATCAGGCCGCGCCCGCGCTCCTCATCGGTGCGCATGACCTCGACGGCGAAGGCGTGGGCGCCGCTGGCGGTGACGATTTCGAGTGGTTCGGTGGTGGCTGCCGGCGCCTGAGCCGCGCTCTGGGCGCGGGCGGCGTCCGTGAGAGCCGGGGCGCCTAAAGCGGACAATGCGAAGCAGAAAAGAAAAGCCAGCAATTTCGAAAAGCGCATTCTCAAACCCCGCATCAGGAGAGGCGCAACCATGCCTCTTCCCGTTGGCCGGAGCAAGCTGTCCGGCCGGGCGGTGCGTCCTCAGTGCGAGGAGGGCATCGCCGTTTCAAGCGGACGAACTTCGGCGGCCATAAGTCCCTTGGAGCCCGGCCCGAAGCGTACGAGCAGGCCATCGCCGGGCTTGAGATCGGCGAGGCCGAACTTCCGCAGCGTCTCCATATGGACGAAGATGTCTTCCGTGCCCTGCCCGCGCGTCAGGAAGCCGAAGCCCCGCACGCGGTTGAACCACTTCACGATGGCGATCTCGTAGCCGCTGGTCGGCACGACCTGCACATGCGTGCGGGCGGTGTGCATGGCGGGATGGGTGGCGGTTGATTCATCGAGCGAGATGACCCGGAACACCTGCATTCCCTTGACGCGCTTCTGGGCCTCGCAAACGATGCGCGCGCCTTCGGGCGCGGTCTGGAAGCCATCGCGGCGCAGCACCGTCACATGCAGAAGAATGTCGTGGCCGCCTTCGTCAGGCACCACGAAGCCGTAGCCTTTCGCCACGTCAAACCATTTGATGCTGCCAGCAACCTCGACCAGCTCCAGCGACGTATCCTCGGACGTCGTCTGGCCAGGTTCGATGCCTGCCGTCTCAACAGTAAAGTCCTTGCTGGCCACGAAGTCAGCCCCCACAAAGCCCAGGCTCGCCCGCCCGGAACATCTAATTAACGAATCGATTCAGCCCGACCGGGGAATCACTCATTAACCATAGCATCAGGCCGGACCTGTCCAAGGGGACGCAAGGTAAGCGCTTGTGGACGACTCACTTTTCGCCCAGCGCTTTTGCAAAAAAGCCGGGGACGCTGCGTCACCCGCCCTGCCGCGCGATCCAGCGTAACATGGGCGGAGCCTCGAGAAGGCTGCGCAACGCCTCCAATGACTGGGGCGAGAGGTCGTGGCGGGCCGTGGCCATGGCGACGAAAGCGTTGCAATTTCGCCCGCCGGCGAAAACGGCCAGCGCGGCGCCGCTGTCGAGCCGATAACGGCGCAGCCGTGCGTTCATACCCGCCAACCCCTGCGGTTCACCTGCGCCTTCGGCTGTCACGCGCGGCGACATCAGGCCCGCATCGCTGACGCGCTCAAGATCTTCGTCATCGGCGACGCCAGCCACGCAATCGCACATGCCCTTCTTCACGCGTGCGTAGACCATGACCTCTTCGCCGCAGGCGGCGGCGTCGCAGCGGAAGGCACGGCCTGATGGCCAACCATCGCGCAGGAATGGCCAGGCGGCGTCACGCCAGACAGAGCCGTCCTCGACGAGGGACACTGGGGCGAGAAAAATCCGCGCGCCCAAAAAACCAAGGCCGCCGACGAGGGCGGCCAAGGCGAAGGCGAGGGCTATGACGAGGCCGGGGCGCATCAGGCCCCTACCCCGCCGCCCGAAGGCTGGATCAGATCAGGCATAGGCCTTCATGACATGACGCGCGATCACCGTGCGCATGACTTCGCTGGCGCCCTCGGTGATGCGGTAGCTGCGCTGTTGGCGCCACATGCGCTCGATGGGCAGATCCGTCGTGAGGCCGATGCCGCCATGAATCTGCAAGCAGCGATCGATCGCCGCAAAGGCCATTTCGTCTGAGAAATACTTGCAGTGATAGGCCTCCACACGTGCTTCCTGCCCATCGTCAATGAGCGAGGCGGCGCGGCGCACCAGCAGAGTGGCGACATCGAGGTTCATCCAGATGTCGGTGAGTTGCCACTGAATGCCCTGACGCTCGGCGAGCGGCTTGCCGAAGGTGGAGCGCTGATAGGAATATTTCACGGCCATTTCGAGTGCGCGCTCGGCCACGCCCAGAGCGCGCGAGCCATGCTTGACGCGTCCCGCGCCGAGCCACTTTTGCGCAAGGCCGAAGCCCTTGCCCTCTTCGCCGACGCGATGGGAGACCGGCACCCGGACATTGTCCAGCACGATCTCCCAGGGCTTATCGCCCATCATCGTTTCGTATTGGGCGGTCAGCTTCACGCCGGGCGTGTTCATGTCGACGATGAAGCAAGAAATGCCGCCGCGCGAGCCCTTGGTGCGATCGGTCGCGGCCATGAGCTGCATGAAGTCGGACTTGCCGGCGCCGGTGATGAAGCGCTTCACGCCGTTGATGACGTAATGATCGCCATCGAGCACCGCCGTGGTGCGCATGCCGCCGGGGTCGGAGCCCGCGTCAGGCTCGGTCTGGGCGAAGCAGCCGCGCTTCTCGCCGCGCAGGGTCGGCAGGAGATATTTCTCCCGCATCTCGCCCTGCAGCTGGAACAGGATGTGGCGGACTTGTGGGCCGGTGATGCCATCCTCTCTGGCGGGCAGCGCGATGGTGCGCCCAAGCTCCTGCCACACGATGGACTTTGCAAGCAGAGACAGGCCGGGGCCGCCATGCTCCTCCGGCACATCCATCATCCACAGGCCAAGCTTCTTCATGCCGTCCTGAAACTTGGCGCGCCACTCGGGCTTCAGCTCGTTGCCGTCGAGCGTCTCGCGCTCATAGGGGATCATTTCATTGTCCACATAGCGCCGCAGGCTCTGCTGAAGCATCTGCAGTTCTTCGGGCAGTTTGAAGTCCATCATTTTCTTTGTCCTCCCAGGTGTTGTTTGTTTATTCCGCCGCCACGCGCGGCAGGTCGAATCCGCGATAGTCCTTGTCGCCCAACTGCTTGATCGCAGGCAGAACCTCGCTGGCGAATAGCCGGATGTTCTTTTCCGTCAGATCGGGCGGCAGAGAGCCGAACATCAGCATGCACAGCATTTCGGAGAAGCCCATGCGGTGGTGGCGCTCGGTGATCTGCTTACGCACCGTATCAGGGCTGCCGCAGATGATGATGCCCCGTTCGATGAGCGACTCGATGGTCACGCTGCCCCGGTTCTTCGCCTTCATGGTGAGAACCTGATTGAGCGACTCGGGGCTCATGTAGCCCGGCGGGAAGAACATCAGCTCCGTCGCCTTGGGCAGCAGCACGTTGAACATTAGCTCGATGTGGGGCTTCGCCTCGACTATCGCCTGCTCGTCAGTCTCGGCCACGTAGACCGGCGCGCACCATGCGATCTGGCTTGAGGAAGCCTCGTAGCCATACTGCCGCCAGGCGGTCTCCCGATACATGTCGAGATATTTCGCCACCGCCTCGGCGGGGCTGTAGGTCTGCAGATAGACATATTTGCGGTCGGGATGGGCCGCCCACTCAATGGTCTCGCGGCTGCCCTGCGAGGGGCACCAAATCGGCGGATGGGGCTGCTGGAAGGGGCGCGGCCAAAGGTTCACATATTCGAGATGGTAGTGCTTGCCCTCAAAGGAGAACGGTCCGGTCTCGGTCCAGGCCCGCACGACGAGATCGGCGGCTTCCTTGTGGCGCTCCAGCGAATGGACGGGATTGGCGCCGAAGGAGAAATATTCCGTCCCCACGCCGCGCACGAAGCCGCTGATGAGCCGCCCACCGGTGATGACGTCAATCATCGCGTGCTCTTCGGCGAGCGTCAGCGGGTTCTCGCGCAGGCAGAAAGCGTTGCCCAGAATGGCGATGCGGCCCTCGGTGCGGCGCGACAGGGCCGAGGCCATGACCACCGGCGAGGGCATGAGCCCATAGGCGCTCTGGTGATGCTCGTTGATGCAGACGCCGTCAAAGCCAAGCTCGTCGGCCAGCTCCAACTCGTCGAGATAGCGGTTGTAAAGCTGGTGGCCGACCTTCGGATCGAAATGATCGTTCGGAAGCACGACCCATGCGCTGCGATAGGTCTCACGAATGCCCGGATCGATATTCGCATAGGGCATCAGATGAAAGCTCATGACCTTCATGGCGTGTCCTTCCCGTATATTCCCGCCCTTAAATTCCAACAGCCCGGTCGAGCGGGCTGCCTATTTTCTCAGCCCAGCGTCGGATCAAGTACGATCTTACCCATTCCTGGATCGCTTTCCATGAGGCGATGCGCCTCAGCGGCCTGCGACAGGGGCAGCACATGAGCGATCCGTACCTTGATCTTGCCTTCGGCCGCCGCAGCGAAGCAGAGCGGCAGATCGGCAGGCTTGTAGCCCGGCATCCCCTTGATGGTGATGCGCTTGTCATAGAGGTGGTGGAAGTCGATCGTGGCTTCCGGCCCGCCATGGGCGCCCGCCGTCACCATGCGCCCGCCTTCGCCCAGCGCCTTGAAGGCCTTGGGCAGAACCTTGGGGTTCGCGATATTGTCGTAGAGGACATTCACGCCCTTGCCGCCGGTGATGCGCATGACCTCGGCGGTCAGATCCTCGCTGGCGTAATCGATGGCGTGATCGGCGCCGAGCTCCAGACCCGAATCCGCCCGCGCGCGTCCGCCCGCCGTGCAGATGACATTCGCGCCGATGACGTGCTTGGCGATCTGGATGCCGACGGAGCCGAGGTTGCCGCTGGCGCCCATGATCAGCACCCATTCGCCAGCCTTCAACTGCGCCACATTGCAAAGAAGGTTCCACGCAGTCGGGCAATGGCGCATGACCACCGCCGCCTCATGGAAATCGAGATTTTTGGGCAGCATGTTGGTTTTGAACGCGGGCACGCAGACCATCTCGGCGAAGCCGCCGGGCCGCTTGATGCCCATCATGCCCTGCGGGCCGGAATAGCCCGCACCATCTTCGGCGCAGGGATCGAGCGGCATGCTGCCCGCCGAGGCCACATGGTCGCCGACCTTGAAGCGGGAGACGCCCTCGCCGACCGCGTCCACCACGCCGGCGCAATCGACGCCGAGGATCAGCGGCAAGGCGGGCTTGCGGTGCATCTCGGTTCCCGCGCGCACCGAAACGTCCAGCACCCGATTCACCGTCGCCGCATGGACCCTGATGCGGATTTCGCCAAAGCGCGGCTGCGGATCGGGAACGCTCTCGTAGCGCAGGACGTCCGGCGGTCCGAATTCGTGGAGAACGACCGCCTTCATGTGCGCGGCTCCCCTTTGAAATCGCGGCGCATGAGCTTCAGGCTCGCGCGGCCGAGGATGCCATAGGGGTTCGCCAACGTCTCGGCGATCTCGAAGTGGTTGTAGCCACGAGCCACGATCTCGCGAACGGATTTTCCTGACTTTCTAACGGCTTCTGCGAATTCCCTGCCTTGGCGCTGGAACTCGGGGGATTCGCAATCGCCATAGGCGACCACGATGGGGCAATGCAGCCGATCAAGATGACGAATGGAAGAAAGTTGCTCGACCATCTCATTGGTGAAGTTCACATATTTGCTGCGCGCCGAGAGCCGCACGGGGGCGAGCTCATACATGCCGCTGCAGACGACGCCGCCCTTGAGGATCGTGTTGGGCACGCCGTATTGGCCTTCCCAATCGGTCGTCAGGATATTGCCGGTGAGATGGGCGCCGGAGGAATGGCCGAAGACATAGATGTTGTCAGGATCGGCATCGAAGGAAGAGGCGTTCTTCCAGACCCAGGCGACCGCACGGCGCACCTGATCGATCATGGGGAAGAGCGTGCCGCCGGCTTCATCGACATTGATGAAATCGAGCGCGATGAAATTGACCCCTGCCGCATGGAAGAGCTCGGCAGGCGCGTGGCAGCGCGACGAGGAGCCGCTGCGCCAGGCTCCGCCATGGACATAGATCATGATGGGCGCGCCGGGCTGCTTGGCCTTGAAGAGATCGAGCTTCTCGATCTCCGTGGGGCCATAAGAGAGGCGGATCGCGCCGCCCAGCCGCTCGCGGGCGCCAGCGCTGTTGACCTCGGTGCGGGCATGGACAATCGCCTGATTGGGCGCCCAGTTGGACTGATCATAGCAACGGTCGAGCTCGACCTGATCATAGTCCATGAAAACGAGCGGCCCCTTGACCCGCCCGGCCTGATCACCCTGTCCGCTCATAGTTCCTCCCAATTCCCTCGACGCATGGTGGCGCCGCTTGGGGCGCGCTTGCAAGCGTCTTCGCCTCAGCCCTCGCCGAGCAGGGCGTAAACCTCTTCGCCCCGCACCTCGACCGGATAAGTCTTCAGGTCGACGGTGCAAGGCGCCAGCACCGCCTTGCCGGTGCGCACGTCAAAGCCGCCGAAGTGCATGGAGCATTCCACGAGCTCGCCATCGAGCTCGCCCTCGGTCAGGCTCGACAGGCCGTGGGTGCAGCAATCGTCGGTCGCATAGAAGGAGCCTTCGACATTGTAGACCGCCAGCGCCGGGCCATCCGCCCGGTCGACGCGCCGCATGGAGCCGGGCGCGAGGTCAGACACAGTGCACAAAAGCAGCGATTTTTCAGCCGACATGCGGTTCTCCAGATCGAATTGTGCAGCGCAGCATGGCGCAGCAGGACGCTTGGTTGGCACCCTTATGCCAAAAGCTGCGCGAATTGACACTCCCGAGGGGCAAAACTATTCATGACGTCACGCTTAACCCAGCTTTTCGAGGATCCGCCCATGCCAGCCAATGGCTCATACGTGATCGACGACAAGGAGAAGGGGATCTTCCTTCTCGATCGATCCGTTCACGTCTCCGAGGAAATTCTGCGCGAAGAAATGCGCAAGATTTTCGCAAAATGCTGGATTTACGTCGGCCATGCGTCCGAGGTTAAGAAGCCCGGCGACTTCGTCAGCCGCAAGGTGGCGGGCCGTCCGATCATCTTCGTGCGCGACCAGAAGGGTCAGGTTCGCTGCCTCTTCAACACCTGCCGCCATCGCGGCTCGGTGGTCACGACCGAGCGCTGCGGCAACGCCCGCCGATTCATGTGCGTCTATCACGGCTGGAGCTATGGCAATGACGGGTCGCTGGCCCGCGTGCCCAGCGAAGAAGCCTATACGTCTGCTTTCGACAAGGGCGATCTGGGGCTCAGGACCCCTGCCCGCTTCGAGAGCTACAAGGATTTCTGGTTCATGAACCTCGATCCGAACGCCCAGCCGCTGGCCGAGTACCTCGGCAAGGCGACGGAATATATGGACCTCGTGGTCGACCAGTCGCCCTCAGGCCAGATGGAAGTTCTGCCCGGCACGCAGGAATATGACGTCGCAGCCAACTGGAAGCTGATGGTCGAAAACAGCGTGGACGACTACCACCTGCCCACGACCCATTCGACCTGGCTGAACTTCATGAAGAATTCCGGCGTGGTCATGGAGCCGCCGAAGGGCGCGGGCATGGTGCTGCCAACCAAGGGCCTCGCGATTGATCTTGGCAACGGCCATTTCACCACGGACAACGTGAATTTCCGCGGACGCCCCGTCGCCGCCTGGATCCCGCTCTACGGCGAGGCCGCCAAGGAAGAGATGGCGGCCATCCGCGCCGAACTCGTCGAGCGCCTCGGCGCAGACCGCGCCAAGCGCGTCGCCGACACCAACCGCAACCTCGTGATCTTCCCCAACCTCGTCATCAACGACGGATCATCGGTGACGATCCGCACCTTCTTCCCCAATGGCGTCGACAAGATGCACGTCACCGCCTGGGCGCTCGGCCCGGTCGAGGAGAGCGAATCGGCGCGCGCGCGCCGCCTCGACGCCTTCCTCACCTTCTACGGCCCCGGCGGCTTCGCCACGCCCGACGACGTCGAGGCGCTGGAGATGGTGCAGAAGGGGCTCGCCAACTGGCAGGACGACCGCTGGTCCGAAATGTCGCGCGGCATGGGCCACGAAGACGGCGAACAGCTGAACAGCGATGAATTCCACCTCCGCCTCTTCTGGCGCAAATGGAACGCCATGATGGGAGAACAGGCATGAGCGCCGTGACCCGCGCCGAGGTTGAAGACTTCCTCTATCTGGAGGCCGATCTTCTCGACAACTGGAAGCTGCCCGAATGGGAAGCCCTGCTGACCGACGATGCGGGCTATTACATCCCCGCGAATGATGATCCGCATGGCGACCATCGCAGCTCGCTCTTCATCATCGCTGACGATCGTGAGCGCATCCACCAGCGCATCATCCGCGTGATGGATCCGAACTGCCATGCCGAATTCCCGAAGTCGCATCTATCGCGCATAGTGGGGAATGTGCGGATTCTTTCGCAGGATGGCGACACCGTTGTCGCCGCTTCGACCTTCGTCCTCCATCGCTATCGCCGTTATGAGCGCATGGGCGAATATGTCGGCAACACCCGCCACACCCTGAAGCGCGTGGGCGACAGCTTCCGCATCAAGGAGCGCCGCGTGTTCCTTAAATCCCACGAGCTGGGCTCGTTGGGATCGGTGAGCTTCATTCTGTGACCATTACGCACGACCCCTCCGCTGCTCCCCTCCCCCTTGTGGGGAGGGGCCGGGGGTGGGGGTCGCGCGATTTCTGTAGTGAGCGCGTTAGTGAAGGGCGCTCACGATCAGCGCCTCACGACCCCCACCCCGTCCGCTGACGCGGCCGACCCTCCCCGCAAGTGGGAGGGTATTTTTTTGCGCGCCCTTTTGACAAAGCGCGTCATCTTTCTGACGATGCACCATAAACGCTGCTCACTGGAGCCCCTATGGCCGATCTCGAACTCAAACTTGCCTGCTGGGATTATGACCGCACCCGGCCCCTCATCGACGGGCGTGTGAAGCCTGAGGGCATCAAGCTCAATATCGAGGTGCTGCGGCCCCGGCAGATGTTCCCACGCATGCTGGAGCATCAGGAGTTCGACGCCAGCGAAATCTCCCTCGCCTCCCACGCAAGCCTTATCGGACGCGGCAATTCGCCATTCGTGGCGATCCCGGTCATGCTGTCGAAGATCTTCCGCCATTCCTGCTTTTATGTGCGAGCGGGCGCCGGCATCGAAAAGCCGGAGGATCTGCGAGGCAAGCGCGTCGGCACGACCCAGTTCACCGCCACCGCAACCACATTCATGAAGGGCATGCTGCAGCATGAATATGGCGTGGCGCAGCACGAGATGCACTGGTTCATGGGCGGGCTCGACAAGCCGACCGAACATCCTCTGATCCCGCTCAACCTGCCCTCCAATGTGAAGCTCGATTTCGTGCCAGAGGGAGATACGCTTGAGAAGATGATGGCGGAGGATCGGCTGGATGCGCTGATCTCGATCTATATCCCGCCGAGCTTCCTGAGGGGTTCGCCCCGCATCAAGCGGCTCTTCCCTGATTATAAGCAGGCCGAGAAGGACTACTTCCGCAAGACCGGGATTTTCCCGATCATGCACACGCTGGCCCTGCGCGCGGACACCTATCGGAACGATCCATGGATCGCGAAGAGCCTCTATGACGCCTTCGAGAAGGCCCGCGCGCTCGCCCTCGACGAGCTCTACGACACCGACGCCCTGCGCCTTGGCCTTCCATGGCTGCTGGAACATGTGGAGGAGCTGTGGTCGGTCTTTGGCGAGAACTGGTGGAGCTATGGCGTCGAGGCCAACCGCGCGACCCTGACGGCTCTCGGCCAATATGTCTTCGAACAGGGCGTCTCGCCGCGCGTCGTCACGCCGGAGGATATGTATGTTCCGGAGCTTCGCTGACGGCCTGACTCGCCGCAGGTTCTGTATCGGCCTTGCGCTGATGGCCGCGCCAGCGCAGGCGCAGGACGGCGGCTTCTCTGCCTTTCTTGAAACGCTATGGCCCGCTGCGAAAGAACGGGGCGTTAGCCGGGCGACTTTCACGCGCGCGCTGAATGGATTGACGCCGGACCCTGCTTTAATGGGAACCGGCGTCAAGCAGGCGGAGTTCGAACGCACCATCAAGGCCTATATCGAAGACGCCGTGACAGCGGGGCGCGTAGCGCGGGGAAAGGCGGCAGCGGAACGCTGGCGGGCTGAACTATCAACCATCGAAAAGCGCTTCGGCGTTCCCTCGGAAATCATCCTCGCCATCTGGGGAATGGAGACGGACTTCGGGCGAGTCCATGGCGAGAAGGATGTGGTCCGCTCTATCGCCACCCTCGCCTATGCTCGCCGGGACAATCCGATCTTCGCGGAAGAATTCGTGGCTGCGCTCGTCATGCTGGAACGGGGCCTTGTCACGCGGGAGAGGTTCAAAGGCTCTTGGGCCGGCGCCATGGGCCATCCCCAATTCATGCCCTCGGCCTATCTGCGCCACGCCGTCGCCTATGCGGGAAATGGTCCGGCCGACATCTGGGCGTCCACGCCCGACGCGCTTGCGTCCATCGCCAATTTCATGGCGACGCAGGGCTGGACGCGTGGACTACCGTGGGGCTGCGAGGCGAAGCTTGCGGCCGGTTTCGACTGGGCGTCGCTGAAAGACCACGTGCGGGCCTTTGCGAGCAAAGGCGTGACGCCTGCGCACAGCCCTGCCCTTCCCGGCGCCGCTGAAGCGACGCTCTTCATGCCCGCAGGCGCGAGTGGCCCGGCCTTTCTGCTCACCGCCAATTACTGGCTGATCAAGCAGTATAACAATTCAGATTCCTACGCCCTGTCGGTCGCCCTGCTCGGCGAGAAAATCGCTGGTCGCCCCGGCCTCACAAACCGCTGGCCCAAAGACTTCCGGCTGTTGTCGCGCACCGACCGCATCCGCCTGCAGGAGATGCTGACCGACAAAGGCTTTTATGACGGCAAGATTGATGGCCGCTTTGGACCCGCCTCCAGAGACGCCATCCATCGCTTCCAACGGGCTGTGGGGATGCGCCCAGCTGATGGCTATCCTTCTGCCGCAGTTCTCGAACGGCTGAGCCAAAGAAACTAAGGCGCAGATTTCCGCCGGGCGCCGCCAGCTTCGAACAGCAGAACCAGAGCCCCCGGCGCCAGAACCGCCAGCAAGAACAGCGCGTGCTGCAGGAGAGCGGCCGCCAGCGCCACTTCGGGCGAAACGCCGGCCCATTGATAGGCTGCGACCACGGCCAATTCGTAAAGCCCCAAATTGCCAGCAGGGACCGGGATCATGGTCACGATGGCGATTGAGGCGACCACAAGCAGGATGATCTCGGGCCCCGCGGAGATGCCGCAGGCGCGCGCCACGAACCACGCGCTCAGGCCCTCGAGAAGGCGGCGCAGCAGCATGAAGAGCACGGCCCCGCCAAGCCGCGAAGGATTGCGGACGGCATCCAGATGCGCGGTCCAGTCCGCCAGATGCTCGATCCAGACACGGGCGCGGCCGCCAATCCGCGCTGCCAGTTTGTGAAGCAAGGCGCCAGAGCGACTAACGAAGATGAGGCCGATCAGCCCGCCGCCCATGCCCGCCAGCAACGCGGCGCCAATCCCACGCAAGATGGCCTCGCCGGGCGCGAGAACGAGAGCCGCCCCCACGAGTATGGTCTTCACCAATCCGGTCGTGAGCCCTTCCATGACCAGCAACGAAGCAGTTCGCGGCTTCGACAAGCCAAGGCGACCGGTGATGAGGACGAAAGCCGTCGCGCCTCCACCCACGACCGAGAAGGCCTGTATCGCCGCTGCCACTACGGCGAGAATTCGCGTCAGGCTGATGAGCGGAACCGGCGCCTTTCGACCGAGCAAACAAATCCAGCACAAAGCCCAAAGGGGCGTGTTGGCGAGGTTGATGAGAAATGCCACGAGCAGCCAGACCGCATCCGCGCGTCCCGCCGCAGCCAGAACCTCCGCCCATGAGAGTGATGACGCCGCATAGACCAGCCCCGCCGCCAGCACCGCCCAGACGGCGATCCAGATCAGGCGGGAGCGGCGAGAGGGAAATGTCGCAGCGACGGTCATGGGAGGCCATCTATAGGCCAGAGCGCAGTTGCGCGACAGGTCGGAACCAACCATGATCCATTCAAATTCCGCAGGAGCCTTCCTTGAACGACACCCCTTCCCCGCCGCGCAAGCAGAGGCCCCCGCCGAAAGAGGCCTTCATCGACGCCATTGAGCATGTCTCGCCGGGATTGATCCGCATTTCCTGTTCGGGTCCGGAGCTGGCCCAATTCGCGCAGCCAAAGCCCGCTGGCCATATCAAGCTATTCTTCCCGCCCGAGGGCGTCGTCTGGCCATCGAAGGACCCCGCCTCCGAAATCCCAAGGCCGCCCTCGCGCACCTATACGCCGCGCCGTTTCGACCCCGCTCAAAACCGGCTCGAAATCGAATTCGTCCGCCACGGCCAAGGCCTCGCCTCGTCATGGGCGGAGCGGGCGCGCATTGGGGAACGGGTGCTGATCGGCGGCCCGGGCGGCGGCTACCCCGTTCCCGAAGACATCAGCGACATTGTCATCATCGCGGATGAGTCCGCCATCCCCGGCGCGGGAATGGTGCTTGAGGCATTGCCGCACGGCTGCCGGGCGAAGGTCATTTGCGAGATCGCGAACCGCAGTGAAGAGCGCGCGCTAAGCCCAAGCGTTGCTAGCACGCCAGTCTGGCTGCATCGCGACAATACTTCATTAGCACCAAGCGCTCTGCTTGAAGAATACGTCCGTTCCATGCCGACGCCTGCAAGCGACGCCTATTTCTGGGTCGCTTGCGAAGCCGCAGCCATGCGCCGCATTCGCGATCTACTCATCACGAAGCATGGCGCGGAGCGGACGCGCCTGCATACGCGTGGTTACTGGAAATTTGGAGAGACCAACCATCCCGACCACGATTACGGGGCGGACTGACGGCGCCCGGTTTCTTGCAACCAGGCGGATTTCGGCTAAGCTTGGCTGACATTGGGCTCCATCACGGGTTTTTCTCCGATGCTTTTGCGTTGGTCATTCATCGCTTGTTTGGCGCTGTCGCCTTCAGCCTTCGCGCAAAATCATCAGGTGAGCCAATTAACCAGCGGCAATTGGAAGGGCGGCGCATATCTCGATGATAAAACCAACGCCTTCAGTTATTGCGCGATGTCTACAAAGTATAATTCCGGAATTACGGTCTTTTTCGCGATAGACAACGCTCATGAATGGCGCATCGGCTTCTCATCGTCGCAATTCAGATTGCGCAAGGGAAACACATATACGATCGCCTATACGATAGACGGTGCTTCTGCGAGCACGATCAATGGCGTCGCCCGGAATGAAGATTACATAGTCGTCGAATTGCCCGCCAAATCTGCGCTCTTCGAACAGTTCCGCTACGGGACGATGCTTGCAACCTCGATCAACGGAAGCGTTCACAGATTCAGGCTGGATGGCACCTCGCGCGCGCTCTCGATCTTGCTTGATTGCGCGAACACGAATTATGCAACTGCAGGGCGCGGCATCGATCCACCACGCACAGGCTCTCCTCCACCCGCTGCGCCGGCGCAGTCATCGCCAACGGGCAGAACCATCTCGGCGAACGACAGGCTCGACGCCACGCGTTTCGTCGCCAACCTATTTTCGAGCGCAGACTTCCGCGACTATCGTTTCATGACTTCGGAAGAGCTGAACGACAGGAAAATGCCGGAATTAGTGCGTAATAGCGATGTCGCTTGGGTGGCCCCAAACGCGATAGGGCTCCTGCACATTTTCTCCACGGCGGCGACTTCCATCGACGACCAGATCAGTTCGGCCATGGCGGATGACGCCAAGTCCTGCAAGGGCCGCTTCGCATCGGGCAAAATGCCTGATGAGGAAAATGCGAACTTCAAGCAGCTATTCACCGTCTGCGACGACAAGGACAACAGCTTCAACATTGAATACCTGTTCCTGCCGCGCAAGAACGGGCTGGCCTACCGTTTCGGAACCATGATCTTTGGACGGTCAGACAAGGCTCCTGAAAACAAGGGCCTGCGCGAGGCGCTTAAAAACGCATCCTACAATCCCTAAGTCGGTTGGCGAGGCGGAATGTGGCGCCTCGCCCTCCTCCAGATCAGTGGGCGTTGGTGGTGCAGCGTCCGTCGGCGATCTTGAAATAGACCGGGTCGCACGGGAGATTGTCGCTATTGCACATGCGGATGCAGTGGCCCCATGGGTCCGGCCAATTGTAGCGATCCACATAACCGCCGATATCCCGGCCCTGGTAGAGCATCCGCCCGTCACGGGTGTGGTAATAGCTCGCATATGGGGGACTGGGATATTGGCCCGCTAATGCGGGCGCGGCCGCGCCCAGCAAGGCTGCAGCCGCAACGGTGGCGGCGATGACGCGCCTCATGCTCATGCTTCACTCCTGTTGTTCCTGACCCCGGCCCCAAAGGCTGCCGACCGGGCGGCTGCGGACGTGAGGCCGCGCCACGCTCGCGTTCGGCGACGCGGGCACAGGGGGAAGCTTCTGAACTGCTGATCGGTTCCTGCGGCACGGGCGTCTTAAGCCATATTTACGAGCCAAGCCGACTGGCGTAGGCATAGGTTTCGAAACAATTTCAGGAGCCCGCAATGATCTTCCGCCGCAACGAAGCCAAGGAATGGGCGCGCGAGAACATGCGCGGAATCTGGGCCGCCGCCCTGACCCCCTTCACCCCGGGCAGCCTGGCCATCGACGAGGCGGCCGTGCGCCGCAATTTCCGCCACTGGATCGAGGACCTCTCCATCGACGGGTTCTTCGTGGCGGGCAAGCAGGGCGAGTTCTTCTCGATGTCGCTCGCCGAGCGCAAACGGATCTTCGAGATCACAATGGAGGAGACGCAGGGCAAGGCCGGCTCAATCATGTCCTGCTCGGACCAGAACATGGACACTGTCATCGAGCTTGCGAAACATGCACAGAAGATAGGCGCGACCTCCATCGTGGTCCATGCGCCCGTGCTGCATTTCACCCACAAGCAGGATGAAACGCTCTACCAGTACTACAAGACGATCAGCGAAGAAGTGGACCTCGCCATCGCCATGTGGAGCCATCCGGACTCGGGCTATCTCATGAGTCCCGAACTCTGCGCGCGCATCGCCGAACTGCCGAACATCGTGGCGATCAAATATTCGGTGCCGCGCGAGATGTATGTGCGCCTCACCGAAATGGCGGGCGACAAGATCATCGTCTC